>JAICVW010000379.1 GCA_025935105.1 Nitrososphaeraceae archaeon | reverse complement strand
TTGCTACTTCTTCGGGATTTCCAATCCTTCCTATTGGTATTTGCTTTAGAACTTTTTGTAAGTCTGCAGTATTTTCTTTGAGCTCTATATTCATATCAGTTTGTATAGCGCCAGGAGCGACCAAATTTACTCTAATATTGTCTTTGGCTAACTCCAATGCCATAGTCTTTGTCATCATTTCCACACCCGCCTTTGAGGTAGCATAAGGGATGTAGTGCGGCTTTGGTATTATCTGATGAACTGATGATATGTTAATAATACAGCCTCCTTTAGGATTTTGTTTTTCCATATGTTTTACTACCTCCCTACTGCATACGAACGGTCCAGTAAGGTCAACTCCGATAATCTTGTACCATTCTTCCGTGGTAGTATCTTCAAAAGGCACATCCTGTTGAATTCCAGCATTGTTCACTAATACGTCTATCCTGCCGAAGCGCTCGTGAGCTCCCTCAATTAATTTAATACAATCACTCTCCCTAGACATATCTGCTTCGATAGCAATTGAATCACAACCTATATTTTTTATCTGATCGGCTACTTCTTGTGCTTTTTGCATTTTTAGGCCGTTTATGACTATGCCTGAATATTCCGTTGACTTTGCAAACGCCAATGCTATAGCTTTCCCTATTCCTCTAGTGGAACCAGTTACTATTGCAATCTTATATTTAGTCTCACTCTCATGTGTGTGGTTAGACAATTACGTTATCTTAAACTCAGCTTGTATTGTATATAATCCTATAAGGAAACACTTCAGGCCCTATCTACCTCATTCCTTGAGGAAAGGAGGGATTGAATTGAATCGAATTGAATTGAATCAAAAGTGCCAAGGAAATGCAAGATTCGGTCATTCAAGTACAGACGAGCCTAGATGGATGGATGGATGGTATTAACATCAATCAACGGTCTGATGTCGCATCGATCGTTTTTTCAACTTCAACTTCATAGAGTGACAACAATATTTTGAAATTACAAGGACACAAAGTGCTAGAATATAAAGACATATCAAGCTCTTTATTATCTACAGGGTGATAATAGGTAGTCTGCAAACAATTTTAATCAAGTGAAACTGTAAAGTAGATTATTGATTCTAATTGTGAGAAGAATATAAGTTCATATTTTAAGTTAGAGTTATTCTAAATGTTCTAGATTATTAATGACACTTGAAAGACAGAGGGCAGAGGAATGTTGTCGTGGCCTGCAAAAAATACTTAACATTATCATTAACAGCCATAAAGGGTGTGATGGTAGCTAGGTTGTAATAGCGGTTTTCATAGGGGGAGAACGTACCTAATGAACTTACGATTATATAGCACAGTTAGTATCAAATTTTTAAATGACAGAATGTCCTCGGTGTCATTCTAGGGATAATGACATTATTGAAACTACCACAGCAGGTATTAACATATACAGATGTAGAGCGAATCCAACTCACATATGGCAAGACCCGCATAAGACCGATTGAGATACTTTTAAATCATGGATTGTAATTATTAACTATTGAATGATTTTAGACTTTTATTTCTAACAGACGCACGCGACAACTAAGACGCAAAGGTGTACTGGAGACATCATCTACACGGCCCCACAATATCCTTCTTAAGAGAATAACTGCCGTTATTAAGAGGGAAACCAAACGACGACAAAGTTGTATCAAGCAAAACGGCTTTGATAGAATTCTGATACGAGCTAGTTAATGCACTCTTCGTAAGATTACCAGAGGCTCTATTTACACCGGAGGAAGAGAGAGTTTGGTTTGCCAGATGATTTGACGCAACCGTACACAATTGCCGTGTTTTGAGTATTTATTATCAGAAATGTCACCGCAACAAAAACAGCTATGCCACTTATCAGCAATACCCGGTTCATGTTTTGACAGGTTGCATGGACTTAGCTAATTAACTTTACCAAAAAAGGCAAAGGGTTCTAAACCACCTACTCCATCTTCAAAAAAACAAGGGTTAGTACATAAACCAACTTGTAACTGGAAAAGGTTTTATTCTAGGTTATGTGGTTGCCGTAGGTTTGTAAGTGTAAGTGGTTAGCGAGTCTGTCATGCATGTGAGCCGGGAGCTGGCTTTAAAATATGCCGGTGTGGTATTACTAGTATTACCATACAGTCAGGCTAAAACACTTCGTGTCTATTGCTATATTGCAAACCTGGATAAGTGTCACCGCCTGCTTTGCTATGCGACTTTAGGAAAAGGGTTCGTAGGGTCAGCACTTTGGCAATAAGACTCATTTGATTCTACATACGCCCTTCTGTGCTATCAGACAGCCAGCTGGTAAATTCCCATCTACGGAAATACCACCGTTGGCCCCATTAC
Source organism: Nitrososphaeraceae archaeon (assembly GCA_025935105.1). Lineage (GTDB taxonomy): Archaea > Thermoproteota > Nitrososphaeria > Nitrososphaerales > Nitrososphaeraceae > Nitrosopolaris. Next base: position 1,635 of record JAICVW010000379.1, on the reverse strand, counting down.
TTGTAGGAGTTCCATTCTGTCCGTTTGCTGTACCCGATACTGCTATCCCACCGCTACCACCATGCTACAAAGCCCATACTGTAGTAATGTTCTAATGTCTTCAAATATTATGTTTCTCAATCTTAAAAATGCCTGTAAAATTAGGCAAAAAGAAATATGAAAAGTTCTCAGACGCATCTGCTGCAATTCAAAAAAAGAAGGGTATATCAGAGGACGGGGCTAATGCTTATGTTGCATCCGTAGAACGTAAGCAAGGAATAGAACCTAGGACTGGAAAAAGAACGAAGGCCAATACAGGCAGACGACCTAAAAGTAATAAATCTACAAAAACAAAGGAAGCATAGGGAAGGACAAAAGAACAAAAATGGTATTAAACACACTTTGGACAATAATTATAGTCATAATAGTAATAATTATAATAGTACTGTTGCTGAAATTTCTATTCGCAGTTTTAGTGATAGTACCCGCTGATCTACACTATACCTTGCCTTCGCAGCATATCGTGAATCCCTTGATTAGTTGATAGGCGTCTCATGTGCAATCTATCAAGCACTGCTCATATAACTGTTAAATTAGATAATGACCTGCTTTGACCATGAACACCAAAACCTACAATCGCAAAACATATGCCATTCTAGGAGCAGCAGTCCTATCAATTTCGCTTCTGTCAGCAACTGTAATACTATCATTACAAAATAGCCTAGTGACAAATGCTCAGGGTCAGAAGTCAAATCAGACGGTAGCCCAATCAAATAAGACCAAGAGTGCACCTAATTCGGCCCCACCAATAGGTAATGTACAACAATTATCAAAGGCACTTGGAAATAATACCAAGATTATAGCTAATAATACTAATATTGGTAACCCTAACGGTGGTAAAGCTGCCTCAGCACAACAAAAGGTTACTTCACCAACACCAAAAAATGGTCTTCCATCAAATCCAACTAAAGGATCACAAAAAAGTACCACCAGTTCTAGTTCTGGTGCTGGTTCTTCTTCTCAAAACAAGACTGCAAGTCCCAGTAATATGACTAATGCTACTGCAGGAACAACAAAACCATCAAGCAAGACAAACTCAACGAAGAAATAGTAACGCCGACTGACATCTTACTGACGGATACCTACAATTTTTTTCCTCTGATATTCAAGATAGCTATACTAACGTCATGATAGACAGTTATAGTCAGTCTGGATTCTGAGACACCCCTGTTGTCGCAGGTTTAGATGTGATCCCGAACTCACTACACACATGACCTAGTCTGGATTTAACTCTGCAAGTACTATATGAAACACAACAGACAACTATGGGGGAAGCACAAATCAACCAGATGTAGTCTGTTTGGTTGGCACCTCTAAGACTATACATGACATGTAGTTAACAATTAAGCAAATGACAGACACAGCCGTCAATCGATTAACCCAAATCATCAGTAAGGCAAAAATTGACGATAAATTGAGGGAATCAGGAAAGTATATAGTCGTAGCACCATAAATATAAATAATAAACACAAGAATAACAATAATCATCATCTCTCCATGCCAAATAAAAAAATATTGCTGGTAGATGACGAGCCAGATATTATCGATTCATTAAAGATAGGCTTAGAAGATAATGAATTTGAAGTTGAGACCTAC
>JAICVW010000448.1 GCA_025935105.1 Nitrososphaeraceae archaeon | reverse complement strand
CCAATCAGCATCGACCTCGACATATGAGCCAACTCAAGGTCAAGATCTACTACGGCCTCTTCAGTGGTGACCGTAATGGTCCGCGGCTGCGCAAAGCCCTCCGGCATGCTGGGTACGACATTACCGACAAAGAAGGAGAGGCTGATATGCCTGTAGCCTATATGCCACATCTGGACCAAGTTACACTCTTACAGCTAGATGGTGTCCTAGACGACAAGCAATTTCCTGAATGTCTTGACGAGGCTATAAGGGGATGCAAGATGGTTTATGAAATTCAACGAAGGGCACTGATGCAAAAGTATTTCGGTGGAGAGACGGAGATGAAAGAAGAGCAATGAGCCTATCGAAAAGATCAACAATAATAGTAGAACATTTGAGAAAACAGCAGATGTGGGACAACCTTTCAAAAGGCAAAAGACTTGACGGAAGAAACTTTGAGGATTTAAGGCCAATCGAAATTGAAATGGGACCTATCAAGAAAGCTAACGGCTCAGCACGGGTGAGATTGGGAAATTCCGAGGTTGTCGCAGGAGTAAAAGTTGAAACCGGTGAACCATTCGAAGGCCTAGAAAATAAAGGAGCCCTGATCCTGTCTGCAGAAGTTTTGCCTATTGCTTCACCACATATTGAGCCCGGACCTCCAGATGAGGAAACGGTAGAATTGGCAAGGGTTGTAGATCGAGGAATAAGAGAATCCGAGATGCTTGACCTAAATAAATTAGCGTTAGTTACTGGAGAGATCGTTTATGTAATATTTGTAGATTGCAGCGTCATCAACACGGATGGGAATTTATTTGATGCTACATCCTATGCGGCAGTTGCGTCGCTAATAAACAGCAAGCTGCCCGTCTTTGAAATACGCGATGGTAAAGTAGTCGATACTGGAGAAAAGCAAGACACACCTGTAACCACTTTACCAGTCTCCATTACTGCAGTTAGAATAGGTGATTCAATTCTTTTAGACCCTAACGCTGAAGAGGAAGCATGTATGGATGCTAGAATCACCATAACTACAAATTCTGACAATAATTTTGCTGCAGTGCAAAAAGGATCGACGGGTACCTTCACTTTAGAACAGCTGAAACAGATCGCCGCCAGCGCAAAAACTAAAGGTGAGGAAGTAAGAAAGAAGCTCAAGGAGTTGACTGAATCTGGTCAGTAGAAGGAAGCAAGGACAGCGGGTTTTAAAAGGTCTTGGAATAAAATATGGAGCTACAGTACGTAAGAGATACAGTATGGCATACAAAACCTTAAAGCAAAAGCGGCGATGTCCATCATGCTCATCGAATAAATTTACTAGAATTGTATCGGGCATTTGGTTTTGTAGTAAATGTAGCTACAAGATTGCAGGGGGAGCTTACAATATTGATATTGAAAAACTGCAAAGCCAGAGTAAAAATATCTTTGAAATCGACGCCACTAAATGAATATGAATCTTTTTTGAACTCCGTCTATGTTGCGTTAAATGCTGACACCAAAATTCCCACATCCGGAGCCGCCTCAAACAAGTCCAAAGTAAATATATCCGTGATAGATAGCGGATCTGGACGTGCCCCTATCTCTAATTCTGTTTCCCACTCTGGGCCAACCTTGCTGCTTGATCTACACGGCAATGACATATCTGCATTAAGAGCTGTGCTCAATTCATATCTCTGGCTTATTGACGCATCAATAAGTGCGTACAGTGCTAGTGTAACAGCCAATTCTAACCATCATCGCTCAAATTGTTGAAATACTGATATGGGTACGTCAACTGCCGACTTCGAGATCGGTTTTGACAAATGGATTTAACCTGTTGACAAACAACCGTCGACACACCAACCAACCATACCAAATTAGGTACTTGCGCTAATTATCAAAGGACATAATTAACGGTATGATTTTATTCTGGTAACTTGATTCAGATCTAAGATGTCATTATGAGTGAAAAGGAACTGCCTCCTTGGCTTAAAGAGCAATTGTCGCGTTTACAGCAGCTTCAGCAGAATTTACAGGCAATTATGATGCAAAAACAACAAGTAGAAGTAGAAGTAGTCGAAACAGACAGGGCTTTGGAAGAGTTGAATAAAATAGGACCTGAGGAAATGGTGTTCAAGAGTGCAGGTCCATTACTAATCAAATCAAACAAAGAAAATCTCACAAAGGAGCTAGGGGAGAAAAAGGAATTATCAAATACGAGGCTTATGGTCCTGACCAAACAAGAGACTCGGGTAAAAGATAATCTCAAGGAAGTAGAAAATAAGATTAACCAAATGATAAGAGCAAGCCAGACTGCAGTAGATGCTGGTTCTAAACCACGGACGCCTTAGCCGAAGTCGATGCATTATTTACGCAAACTGCCTCAAACTGATAGCGAAAACAGAGCAAGTGAAAGGTTAGAGGGCAGTGGGTATTAGGATTGTAGTTGATGAAAGAGAGAGACGCAGTAGAATTCCTGCGCTGCTGCGTGAAGCAGGCGCATTGACGGACTTTGCCCAACTGGCGGTAGGAGACTACGTGATTTCTGCAGAAACAGCGATTGAGAGAAAAACAATATTTGATCTATTGCAGTCAATATTTAATGGAAGGCTTCTCGTGCAGTGCTCTGAACTTATCAAACACTATGCCAAGCCTGTGTTAATCATTGAAGGAAATATCTTAAACCTCTCGGATGGATCTACTGAAAATGATAATCAAGATTTTGAAAGAATTTTTTTGATAAATGAAACCCTGGCAAAAGTGGCTTTAGATTTTAGAATACCAATAATAAATGCGCCAAATGCAGAATTCACGTCACAACTTCTAGTCACAATGGTAAATCTGGCTCAAAGTGGAGCCCACAAAGGCCCATTGCTTAAACGCATCAAGAAAGCGAATCCAATGCGTATACAGCAGCTCGCGATTCTGTCTTCGATTCCAGGTATTGGTGATAAGCTCGCAGTTAGGATGCTGGAAAAGTTTTCAACTCCTATACATGCATTGACAGCTTCAGCTGCTGACCTTGCTCGGATCCCGGGATTTGGTACTTCTAGGGCGATAAAAATGAGAAGAATCCTAGACTCTCCTGACAACGAAAAGATAATGCCACCACAGCTATCACTTTTAGATACAGAAATAGCTGACCAACCTGGTTAATGTGGTAAGACTTCGACAGATGTTGTAACTGCATAATATTGTAATTTGGCTATTTTATGACTATCCTATATTCGTAACAGGGAAGTAAACCCTCCGCTTTATCCGTTGATCGGGAGAGTTTCAACCAAATCCTCAAACATGATGTTTCACATAATACTGCTCTTGCTGCCAGAATTCATCTTTTAGCTCATACGGCATTTTCAAAATATATTCAAAGATAGTTGGTAGTTAATGACATTATGAGCAGAGGCAGGATAATGTAAAGACAAAACATTGAACTCATCTGAAAAGTCTCATTAGGATCATTATGCAGCCAAGTTGAATGAATCCTAAATAGAGTGATGCTAGTCTTTCATATCGTGTCTGGATTCTTCTGAAACTCTTG
>JAICVW010000166.1 GCA_025935105.1 Nitrososphaeraceae archaeon | reverse complement strand
TAGAAAGGACAAACTCTTGGCATAATAGATTCAGAAAGTTACTAATAAGATACGAAAAGAAATCAGAGAACTATCTTACATTGATATGCTTAGCTTGCTGTATTATTATCTACAGGAGAATAATTTTGGGATAGGCTCTTAATGGCTATGTTTTCTTAGCAATGCTTTCATCGCCTTCATCGCCTTCATATACAGTAGTTATTCCTCCTTGAATCCAAAAATGACAGCCGGAACAAATTCGATATTTCTCACATGTTTTTGTTTATCTTTGTTTGCAGGTCATTGCTTCTGTTCAAGGATGGACAATATATTGCCGGCTGGGTCTTTAAACCACGCAATCTTAGGGCCGTTGGTGCTACTAGATATGCCTCTCTTATCTGTCTTAACGTCGCCTTCATTGTAGATCTCAAAATGTATGCCACGTTTGCCAAGTTCTTCCATAGTCTGTTCAAGATTGTCCACAGGAAAATTAAGGATAGTAAAGGTTGCCGGAGTATGGTTGGCTTTAGGGTATATTAACACTTTCATCCCACTAGCAAGATGTAACTCTAACAACTGCCCGTTATAAACTTCTGAAACTTGTAGTCCAAGTGTATGGCTATAGAACTCCTTAGCTCTTTGGATATCGTCTACAGAAAAACCTGAAAAAGCTTTAGTATCTTTTAACATTGACTTATCCACTCACTTTTATCTACTTAAACATATTCCAGATAGCAAAGGTATTATTCTTAGTATCGAGTGATGTTTGAGTCTTAATATACAAGGATAAACACTGTCGGCGTGTCATATTTTTGCACTTTAGGCTAACAAACTGTTCCAAACAATGCATCTGGTGCTGATGATGACCCATCAACATTTTAAGCAGACCTGATTATAAAGACGTCATATTTATGCTCTGTAGACCATATACGGATACATATATGTACCAGATCACCGCATCGTGAGCTTATAACTGGAATTATAGCATAAAATAATTGACACTTTGGCCGTCTTGTACTAAAGGCAATACCTGCACATGCCTTTGCATTCAACCCTTAAAACAACTGATACCAAAAGTGTATATTCTGTTGCGGCGAGTAAATAGAAATTGAAGGCAATTGCGGCATTCATTGGTGCTATGATGACCATAATCATTATTTCCATATTCGTAAGCTTGTCATTAGGTGCTTTGTTAGCGTTAGTGACCATGGTATTATCGACCATATATGTCGCTAAAGGGACCGGAATTAAATTAAAGTCTAGGAGGGCTTGATACAGTTGATGACAATCAAATAATACAACTTGATTACAATATGCTTCTTGAAGCAGTTTCTCCTTTTGCCATGTTGTTTATTCTACCAGAATTAATCATTTCTTATGATTGTATTGTTGACTAAGGTTTGTCCAAGGCTAGTAATTAGATGATTCCTGTAAGTATGTAGGCACGTTCAGTATACTTGATTTCCTACCGTATTTTTACCTACGTGACTTTTAGAACCCTTTGATATACTAGAAAATACCTTATATTTCGCCAGATTATTAATTACGAGGATTAGGAGTTTGAAATGTTTTAATTGTTACTCTGAATTTTTTCCAACACTTACGATACCGGTTTGTCCTAATTGTGGATATTGTTACTACTGTAGAGAATTCAGTTGCTCTCACAGTAGCTAGTAAGTATCCAGATATTCCGGATTTATTTTAATAATCACTATGGTGGAAAGGCTTTGGTTAACGCAATTTAGTTTAGGGAGAAGAATGGCTGCAATTGTCAGAGGAGGAGAAAAGGGTATTGAATCGCGCCCAAACATGAATCTCAATTTAAAAGAAAAGTGTACGTTGGTGGTCTGACTCGTTCGCCTTATGTTGCATTTGTTAATCATCCTCTTTTTCCTTGTCCACACATTTCGCTGCTCACAATCCTAGCATATCTAAAAATGTTCGCTGTACCTGGACCAAATCCAGCATAATGATTGTATGTTCCTATTAATGTTTGTGTTATATGCATACCTTGGATATTCTTTAGGTTATCGACCCACCTCTGCATATCGACAACTGAGACATTAACGGGATCAAATCAACATTCGATGAGTGAGATGTTTTTCGACTCGACTTGTATTTCTACTCTCCTTCGTCACAAAATGAAATTACGTGGATTACGAATGCAATCGCGCATATTTCGATTACAATTGGCGCATCGCATTCGGTTCACACACTGGTATTCATCTAGTACTTCAGCTGGTTTAATGTTAGGTTTGGGCACGAGGCTAGGTCGTTAGCGCGCGTGAAAAGGAAAGGAGATAAATATAATGAATAATCTGATATCTTTTGGCGCAAGTTTCCCGATTTCGATTTTAATCTTGCAAACTCATTCGACATTTGCTTCTACTGATCCTAAACAAGGCCACTCTATTTCATAACACTGCTGTGTTTGTTTAGAAATACGTACTTCAACTTTTTAATAACAGATTTTCTCATTAGTGTAAAATTTTAAAAAAGAAATTGCAATTTGAACAACGTCCTTCCTCTTACAATGAAAGGAATTTCTTGATGTGCAAATCATGTTTCTGGTGCGCATCACTCCTTAACAGTGTGTATAAAACCATCAAAGCATGTCCTTCTTGCAGGGATACCGAATTAGAATTAATGTCAATATCTGTAGATGAAATATATACATTCAATTACGATCCAAAGCAAGGAGTATCATTACACTTTGGAATATGAATAGCAAATGACAGCACAGTGTGATGGGACGGATCGAAAGCAATTGTTTGACATGAGCATTCAATAATTATTGCACTCAAGTGACGCAACATAATCGGATTGCTGTAATACTGGAAAGAAGGAAGGGAAACAATGAATCTACGTGGAATATTAGGAACAAGAGCAATTAATCGATGCTCTATCTCGCAATAGCTAAAATAAGAAGATAGTTAGAGGGAATAACATAACCTACATCTACCATGTTGGAATGGTTTTGTGCAATAATTATTTTTACATTCATAGATTATTCCGCACTGCAAACATTGATGATAGCATGGAATAAGAACTTGCATTCTTAATATTTTTGCATATTTGCCTCACCTGAGGATTTTAAAACAAAAATATTCCCTTTGAGGGAGTAAAGCTGATTAAGCATTTTATCATTCACTGGAAAAGAACTGTTGAATAATCTCATTATTTGGTGATAGCAAGTATGGTGGAATGCATTATTGGTTCTATTTTCAATGATCTTATTGTTGGAAAATCTTCGATGAGTTTCTTGCTTTCAGTCCTTATGCATTTTACACAAAGATATATCGTCATATTCTCGGAGTAAAAGTATTCAACATCCAGTTTATAGTACGCATCTACATCACAATGCTCACATTTTGAAACTTTTTCCAAATTTCTGTACTATTGTTATCGGAAGTAACAAATAAGAAGGTTAGATTCGCTTGACAAATTGGTAAGAATATTGAATACTATTCGCTTAGTTTGTCGCGCCCAGCTCGTCGCATAATCATTCAAAGAAATTCTTGTTATACAATCTCAATCTCAATCTTGTTCCAAAATTTTGTACAAGTGATTTGACCTGTCATTTGACCGTAAATTGGAGCCTATTTGACCAAGGTTTAATAGACTTCCCTAAGAAGATACTAGTAGATGCCTTACAAAAAGACGCCAAGGACAGAGTGAAAAAACTCTGGTTATCTGGTGAAACAAGGAAGAATATTGCGGCAGAATGCGATATCGGCACCGGTTCTGTGATCAATATTATTACTAGAGTGGATGAAGGGCCTTGAATCCTCTGATTATGAATCAATAAGAGAAATGGTAGTCGAATGGAAAAAAGAAGGATTAACATCTGCCCAACTTGGTTCTATATATCAACATTATAATCACATCAAAAGATTGGGGGGCGAATGAAGAACAAGTATGACCCTTGATCTCCAATTTATTGTATAAAACGAAATCTATTCCAATCGAAAAACTGGAGTTAGTAGATCAATTATATGAACTATCGAATACTGAACAAATTGCACCAGCTGAAGTACCTGAATATGTGAAACAAAAGATTGAAGAGAAACAAAAGATTGAAGAACAAATACAAAATCGGGCACGATTTTAAGGGGAATAAATGTTGATATTCAAACCATCGATGAGTACAACAGATTGGAACAGGAGTTGCGGGGATCGAGTTTGTCCATGCAACATCCACGTAAACTTGTTTCAGTTTTGGTGGCGATTAATCAAATGGGTTATGATTCCGTAAAAATCATCAATGAATTGGCTCGAATGATCCAAATTCTATTTCTTAATCGATCTTTGAATTCGGATCTCCGTACTTCGTTATGTTTAGTTTTCTCCATGCACTTTCTTATGGTTTAAGTGATGTTCATCTGGAAATTCCATTTTACATACTTTACATTTTAGTTTCAAACGATCGCAAGTGCAAATTGTATAGTTTTTAAAGGCTAAAATATGCATGGATATATTTTCAGACGGAATAGAATTGGACATACTACTCAACTATTTTCAACTTTCATGAGATCTCATTTTATTATATTGTAGCTATCACAATAATGAATTTCTTCTATGTGATTAAATTAATTTCTGTGGCACTTAAATAGGTAGGTGATGAATACGGATGAAAAGGAGAAGAGGATGGGGATAACTGACTTATCTGCCAATCGAATAGACACAAAATTCCGAATATTATCGAAGAAAAATGCCTGCGCCCTTATATGTTATTTAGTAGCAGGATATCCAAACATTCGGATGAGCGAAGAGCTTGTTGATGTTCTTGTAAAAGCGGGTGCAGATATTATTGAAATAGGCATCCCCTTCTCTGACCCTATAGCTGATGGCCCAACTATTCAAAGAGCATATAATGATGCGTTGAAGAACAAAGTCAACCCAACAAAGTGTCTTGCATTAGTGGCGAGAATACGTAAAAAGCATCCTGACTTGCCTATTATATTAATGACATATTCTAATATTGTTATAACAGAAGGTGGGCTAAAAAGATTTGTTCAAAAATCTAAGGAAAGTGGAGTAGATGGTTTTATACTTCCAGATATGAATATAGACGAGGCACATTTGTACATAAAAGAGGCATCTGAGGCAGGCCTTGCCACAGTATTTCTTGCCTCACCTAATACAAAAAAAATAAGGCTAAAGTCGATCATTTCTAAATCTAGTGGTTTTTTGTATTTGATTACTGTCTTTGGTGTCACAGGAGTGCAAAAATCATTTCAAAACCTAACTGCCCAGTCAATCAAAAGGGTTAAACACTTCTCTGGATCGAAAATTCCCGTTGTTGTAGGGTTTGGGATTAGCAAACCTGAACACGTCAGGTACATGATTGGTGCAGGTGCAGATGGAGTAATAATAGCTAGTGCTATCTTAGACATTATCAAGTCAAATTCAAAAAGTCCAGCGCTTGACCGCAAAATAAAATCGTTCGTAGAGAGTATGAAGATAGCATGTCAATCAAAGAATTCATAATTCATTAAAAATCGTAGATACAAATCTATATACCTAATGCATTAAACGAAATATTGCTATTTAATAGAATGATTGGTTTAGCCCATAAGATCACATTGAGCGTTGTTTCAGGTCATGATGAAGGGAGCGCTCTTGTTCTTATTCCCCTACCTTGATCTCCCTGTTCTCCCATTTGGCATCTGATAATCCTAACTTGCTTGTGAATATGTTCGCAGTGTATAGGTCAAATCCGGCATAATGATAGTTCGCTACTATGATGCATGCTTTTATACGTCCGTCCTCTTGGAGATTCTTCACATTATCTGCCCAAATAGTAGCTAATTTTTGTCCTGTCTGCTCAAATAGTAATATTTCACTAATTCCCCTTGCAAATGCTAAAAGTTATAAACTATGTGTCGGATCCAATGGTGGATTGGAGATAAAATTTTCGAGGACAAATAAATATTAAATCTGAATTAATATGATTTTGAATTAGTTTTTGTGAGATCTTTCGTTCTCTAAGTCATCTCAATAGCTTCATTTCTCCTTATTAAAAATATTCATAGCTATCTCTTTTGTAGTTAGCGTTGTGTCTGCTAATCCTAGAACAGTATTGGCAGTTTTTTTCATTACTGCCTTTGGTAACATCTTTTAACGACTCAGCATTGTCAGGTATATATGAGTAATCATGTATCATTATATAGTTATCATCTGATGACATTTTTATTCATGAATGCACATAATGAACTCATCTGGAAAGTAATTTGACATACTACTTGAGACTTTCTCACCAGTTTACCTATAGCTTTGATTGTGTTTTATTACGATAGTGAGGTTCGAAGAGCTAACAGATAATCAATGGAATCTTTTACTACCGTC
>JAICVW010000725.1 GCA_025935105.1 Nitrososphaeraceae archaeon | reverse complement strand
GTTGATTATAGACAATTGGTGAATAAACTCCAGCAATTTTATTTATAGAATACTCCTGCCATTTAATATTAGATTTACACCTGTTAAATTCATTATCTACAAGTGGAGCGATACCTATATCAAGACGTAATCCTGCTAATCGTGTTGGGTAGGCATCATTTGGGACTGCAAGCATTATCTCTACATTCTTTACTCCTTCAAACCATTTTCTAGCTCTCCATTCCCCCATAATATATAACCTGACGTTAGGAAATTCAGCTAAAATTCGTTTCAAGGGCTCAACCACCATTTCTAAATCGTTGTAATGACTCATTCCTCCACACCAGCCTAGATTTATATACCCTGTTTCATTTTTAAGGTGAGGTTTTTCCCACTTTTCCAAGTCCATATAGTTAGGAAGCACTACTACATTGTCATTATATTTTTTTAACTTTTTAGCAAGCGTGCCATTTGTGGTAGTTATCATATCAGCCATTGAGGCGAGTACTCGCAAAACTTCAGGAGCTTGGGAGATAGTGTGCTCCATCTTATTAGGATTGTCTTCGTTTACTTCTATGAAATCGTCAAATTCCGCAACAATCTTTTTTCCTCTTTCCTGCTGATATGCCCGAAGTATTGCTAACCCCTCTTTATCCGTTGTAAACTGACAGACAAAAATATCATTCTCTAGCACAATCTTATCTGTGATATGTTCGTCAGTTACCTGTGCGTCTATACCCATTTTGCGAAGGTATTTAAACGGATCTTCAAGCCGCCAGTAACGTGCACCACTAGGATTAGGAAATGCTCTTATTTTCATAAATGATTTTCTGTTACAAATTGATTAACAAGTTTAAGAAGTTCTTTATTCAGTGGTCGTGGGTACTCATCTTTCACATCAAAAAGAATAACTTTAGGGTTTTCTATTGGCTCAGTTGAGACAATAATATCTGCCCATTTGAAAAGTAAATCTTGCGTTTTCTTAGAAGAGGTTTTTAGTCCGATTGGTATTGCATCATAGCCTTTATAGCGAAGGACAAAAGCTAAATGTACACTTCTATTATTCCCTTGCTCACAGACACAGAGAATCTTCTTTCCATTTAACGTAATAGGCTTAGTGACTGCGTCCTCGTATTTCTGTTTGTGTTTTGTTTTTGGTAAAAAGCTATAGTCTCTCATTTGACAAATTCACTTGCGTAGACGAAATCCCACTCAGGACTCATTTTCATCAGCTTTAGGAATTGATCTTCAATGTTATTCACTGATGGTGGTCGCATATGAGCATGGAGGGCGAGTTCAGGACTATTAGATAGATAAAATGGCTCTTCTATTGAGTGTGTGTAAATATAGTTACGCTTTGTCTTGAGCATTTGAGGCTGATTTCTGTCACTTGCTCCCCACCAACCTTTTTCGTTAAGAACGTCTACTACTGATTGATTCCAAAGCCAATACGGGGCTTTAAAGCCTTTTTCATACGGCAAGCCGTCTTTTTGCATAGCCTCATCAATTGCTTTAAGGCTGTCTTTCATTAGTTGCCTATCTACATTTAAAAACTCTTTCTCAATGTGCATTAATCCATGTGGTACAAGCTGTATCCAATCTAGATTAGCTTTGATTCGTTCCAGCAGTTCTTCTCTTTGTATCCGAAACTTAGATGTTTCATACTCAAAGTCCCACGGTATCCAAAACAG
>JAICVW010000681.1 GCA_025935105.1 Nitrososphaeraceae archaeon | reverse complement strand
TTTCCTCTTCCTCTTCCCCTCAGACTGCCGACTTTGTAATAGTAAGTGTAATTCCATTTACGGGTAAACCTACTCAATAATTGTTTCTTTGGCCATTAAAAAATAAATATCCATCATGGACGAATGAGATAAACATGCTGTCTATTGACTAACAGAAAAGTGCTGTCTGAACTAAACGAATGGTGTTATTAACGCTGCCTAAACTAATAGCGGCGGTAAAGTAGGACGTGGTTTCATACTGATTTTGAAATCCGATATGTGTGATTTCACTGTCCAGGAAAACGATACAATCACCGCAATGCTAGTTATGAGAATGAAGTAAATAGATGTTCTTGCAAGCATTAGCATGAGAGATGTCCATAGTAGTAGAACTTATTTACAGCTAGATACGTCACAACACTAGTATGCGACTTTCAGGAAGTTCAGATCATTTGGTTGGAATAACATCTGTCTTCGTTGTGTTTTTTCTTTATTTCCTCATTTGCTGTACAGATATTGGCCTCAGATAACTCAACAGTTAATATATTTATTAATGCAACACAGAGTATCTCTCCAACTCTCAAAATAAATAATGTCACACTCTCTCTTAATTCCACAGATCATAAATATCACCTGGATGGTAGGATTACAAATATAATCAACGAGACAATCAGTAACCCAATAATCGCTGCTACATTTGAAAATAAGGTTACAGACATTCCGCTAAGAAGTCTATCCGGATTTATAGGTACATTGAACCCAGGACAGACTCTTAATTTCGACATTAATTCGCGATACAATATGTCTCAGGCTAATCAGTTTAAGTCCATGAAGGTGACAATGAACAGCTAGTTCATGGACTGAAAGCACCCTATTTTTACTGCCTATCGAATACCACTGCCGAAATGAAGCATCACATTGGTTAGTGGCATAGAGATATTCACAAAATTGGTGAAGGTAGTGAAGGCTATTGAGAATACCTATTAATTAACATGGACTAGAAATTACACAATTTTCATTTGACGAATGGAGAATGAATAGAAAATAGTCCAAAAAAATTAGTTAGACGGAGATAACAAGAAGGTAAGGATCCCATTAATTCTAGGAATTCTTTTTATCAGATATGGTTTCAGACCTAGGATTTTCTGACGCCCTCAGTTTGGCACAAACGATTGGAATTGTAGGAACAACGATATTGACCTATATTTTTCAAAGAGGCAAATACATTCCCTTCCATGAGGAATTGTTTTCGAAGAGGAACCATGAGTGAAATATGGAAACACGTAGAACCTGTCAGTTGGTTTAACCCGGCATTTCAGAATTTCATAAATAGAGAAATAATCAAAGCATAATCTTGAGGGCATTTAATTCACAGATGAACCCCCACTCCCTCTCTCAACCGTACTTCTTACTATATTACAAGCTACAAATACCTAAATCATAGTATGTCTAGAAGAAGCAGTTTACTAACACAAATACAAAATAAACCTGTTCATACTAGCCAGACTAAAAAATCGAATAGTCCATCAATAGATCAAGAAATTGAATGTCCCAGCTGCCATGACATAATGACATTGTGTTCTGATTTTGATAGTTTCTGTTATCTTTGTAGAGAATGTAGTTTCATTCTTTATTTTGAATGAATAAGGCCCTAGATACATCTATCATATTTTACCATTTTAAACTCATGATAAGGGTAGTAATTACAAAATGCCTAACGATTATTTAGAACTGAAAGAATCAATAGAAAAAGAGACCGGTTTTGCTTTAACATTTGAAGGTATACACAAATGGATTGCTTTTGTACATTCCTAACAAAACAATATTCTACCAGTACCAAACCGTTATTTTGGTGTATATGAGGATGGCACAATAAAAGTAAGAGGGATAGAAGCAAGGCGGCATGATACACCTTTGTTCTTTAGCAAGTTTCAGCAGGAAGTTTTAGAGATAATGTCAGAAGGCA
>JAICVW010000421.1 GCA_025935105.1 Nitrososphaeraceae archaeon | reverse complement strand
ATCAGTCAGTGTTTTTGAGGGTACTTTTAGTTGACCATTGTTGTTGTTGGTAGGAGATTCCTTTATCTCTACTGTAATTAACGTATCATGATGTCGTCCAGCATGAGCCACAGATAACATTCTAGTTTGTCGAAAACCTCTGATCAGACTTAATCCATTTGAGTTCCAGCCACAGCATATGGCCTTATCACCGATCTTCGTAATTCTTGCTAATTCATTCTTTATGTTGTATTGATATTTACTGTCTGATTAGTCTATTTATATAGTCTATTTATTTAGTTCTGCCATTTTGGCATAATATTATCTTCGAACAGCTCGTCATAAGTTAGCATCCTTCAGTTGAAATTGCTTCCAAATATTTAAAGACAATTGGGGCTACAGTAAAGCGAACCAATCGAGCTTTCAGAGAGCTGCTAGTTTAATAGATATGTCACTATCAGGACTATAATAAATGGAAGCCTACATGGCGGTAATTGGTTACTTTCAATATTCAAGTTTGGGATATATAACGGAAGATTCTGTTTTACATGTTGGGCAGTTGCCTAATATAGGATCTTCGGATGGGGCTTGTGTCCTCTCTATATAATATTTAATTCTTATTCCTACGTTCATATCCTCATCACAGTTCTTGCAATGTCCTTCAACAGTCACCATATCATATCTGTCTCTAAATTTGAATCTCACATACTCAAATCCTTGAGGAAATTTTGCCTCACGCTCCATTTTTGCTTCAATTCTTAACTTGAGACTGTGTAAGAGAAACTGTTGAGTTTCTGGGTCCATTTCATTGAATGTTTCTTGCCATAATTGGGTAAAATATCTTGCTTTCTCACGGTTAGTTATTACAGGAATTGCCAGACAGCCTAACAGTTCATAAATATCTAATATTGGATTATCTGAATTAATCCTTCTTCTTAAAACATCTACAACGAAATCATCAAAGACTCCCCTATCAATAAACTTCTTGTAAAGTGCCGAACCAAGGGCATATTGAGATGTGTGGAAGTGTGTAGCGTGATGGGCGAACAAATTATATATTTCTTTACCAGCTTTTTCTTGTTTAGCTAAGTCAAAACTTTCAATTATCCATGCATGTAATTTTCCATACCATGTGAATGCATATAGGGGGGTATAACCGGTTCCCTTTGCTATCTTTCTTTCACCAATTGTTCCGATTAAATTTAATGTAATCAAATCGTGAAGACTATTCTTGGTGCTTTCCTGGGTGTATTCTATCCTTTTACTAATGGTTGTATTCCTAGTTGAAAAATCCTTGTAACGTTCTTTGAACTCCGGGTAGTTGTCATAGAGCCATCTGGCTAAATCCCAATGTGTAAAAGCATTTTGATCATTTATCATAACTGTTGAATAACGAAGGATGTATTCATAAAAATTAGGGTTTTTTCTTTTATCCTCAACCTTGCCAAAAATGGAATCAATACTAATACCTCTTCGTGGCATTGCAAGCATTGTGTTTTTCACAAATTTATACCATGCATGGTGAATATCAAAACTCATCCTTCATCTAAGTTCCCCTGACGATATAGTGTATGTTAGAAATAAGAAATCTAAGCCATTTTTTGGCCGTGGTTGAGGAATATCTTCATCCAGTAAAAGATGGCGAAGTCACGTCTCAGATCAATGGAATGTCCTTAGCACCGATGTATTCATTGCGGCAACTTAGACGAATTGAAAGGAGAAAAGCGAAGCACAAACTGGATTTGAAATATTTTAGGACATATAGAGAAGAGGAATTGAGATGACCGGTGTTGTAGAAAGTGATATAGAAATCGAAACCGATTGTCGAGTGGCTGAACGATTTGACATACCTGGAGGAATTATTAGTTATTTGCTGAAAAGAAACAGGAATATCAATCCGCAGATTAGAAGCAGATATTGGGTAAGTGATATTGTCGGCTGTCAAAGAAAAAGCTACTACAAACAGTTAGGATTTGAACAGGAAGAACTCATCAGTGACTCTACGATAGAGAGTATGTGGGATGCTGCTAGAGGCGACCTCCTACATAAGCTGACATATGCCTACAGGTGGCGTGAATTGGACGTAGAATATCCTATTCCCCTCCAGAGCGGAAAAATAGCTGTGGTAGTTGGTCGGCTAGATATGTATGATTGGAGAAAGAAGGAAATCATTGATCTCAAAACCACTAAATTCATTGCTTGGCAGATGAAGAACGGCTTTATCCCGAATCCTGAAGACATCCTCCAAGTCCAGTGCTATGATATTGTATTTTCCCAAATCATTCCGGTGGAAAGTCTCATCATAGTTTATGCTGACATGAGTGACATTGTAGCATATAAAGTCCAAAGAAGAAACCTTAGAGAATGGTTAAGAACAAAAATTCAGAATTTAGAGAATTGTATATTAGACAGTAAAGTGCCCATTGGGGAAGTTTCAGGTCTGTGTAAATACTGCAAATACCAAACCCGGTGTCACAACGATGGAGAAGGTTTCATTGGAAAGCCGTTGTCAATACCAAAACCTAATTCTGAGTTTACTAAAGAAGGAGATTGGTAAGTTTGACAATGGTTTGGGACAATCAGGAAGACAATCTATTGAAGCGTTGTTATCCGATGCCTATGAAGAAAGAACTATTAGCTCTATTTCCAAATAGAACATATCAAGCAATCCAACGTAGGGCTTCCGATCTTCAAGTAAAAAGAATTGTGAGCTATCGTCATACACCAGAGGCCAAAGCCAAAATGAGTATGTGTAGGTTGGGTCGTAAGCTGTCAAAACACCATAGAGCAGCATTGAGAAGGTGCACGTTGAACGAATGTGCCTTTGATTCACTAACTGAGCATTCTAATTATTGGGTTGGGATTTTGATGAGTGACGGAAACGTATGTTACAAGCAAGGCAGAGATATTCCCACCATAGCTTATCACCTGAAGGAAATGGATCTACCGCATTTACTAAAATTCAGGCAGTTTCTAAACTCTTCACATACGATAGGCAGAGCGGTAAATAAAAAATGGAAGAATACCTCTTACTCAATTTCGTTTCGTTCTGAAAGATTAGCGAATGTTCTTGTAAAATATGGTTTTGTACCTAGGAAATGTTTCAATGCACAGATTAAGGGAGGACTAGAAAATAACCAACATATACTTGGCGTGGCATGATGGATGGAGATGGTAGTTTGGGAGTTCACGTAAGAAAGGACTCTGGAAGAAGAGTGCCTTACATCTCTCTTACTGGTAGCAAGAAAATTTGTTTCCAATTCAAAACGTTCCTGGAAAAGAAGATTGGCGAGCCTATGCCTAAAAAGATAATCCCTTCCAAAAAATCCTATTTGTTCATGGTTTCCGATCAGCGCGCAGTCAAGGCTATAAAATTACTATACAGCAATTGTACCATTGCTCTAGAACGAAAGCTGCAAAAGGCAAATGCAATACAGGAAGAGTTTCAAGGTTCTGTTGAAATGAAATAACGATATGACAAGCCTGATTGGCCATCGAGTGGAGCCGGTCATCAACCCTACAAGGACTTACTGTTCCACACACTAAGAGGGTACTTACAGAGCAGCAGGACTCGCATAGGCTCTAAGTGAGGTCATCTAAGTTAATAGACGTCTTGCGTAATTATGAAATAAAATCTCTTTATAATGGTTCAGAGCAGACCTATTCTGTTAAATTAACCTACTACAAGTTCGCATTATT
>JAICVW010000225.1 GCA_025935105.1 Nitrososphaeraceae archaeon | reverse complement strand
CCACCATATACTTTAGACTGACTTGTCATCCTAGTTATAAGACTGTAACTACTAAGTTTTTGAAAGCTGTGTTCCGCATTCTTTAAATAGAAGATGATTACATATCATTCTCCGACTCTGAATTTGCTACAACACCTATTATTTCACCGACACGTTATGCAAGTTTTTCCCTAAGAGATTGCAACCCTGGATGCAGCTACTGGTCTACCTGCCATCCAAGACAAGACGGGGCCCGGTGTAGCGAATAATTTAAGAGTTGAAGACGTTGAGAGATTTCAGTTACATCTGATGACGGTGCATATAATAAGACAAAGTTCAAGCTGACCGTTGACATGGATTTCGCCGGATTAACAATGCAAAAGGAGTCGTGGTTTAGAAGTAAACGACATAATGCGAATTAAAGTACAAGCGGATACTGTCTCTGACAGAAATCAGACACGGTTATCTTCACCGCAATTATCGGGCCAACACTTTGCTCCATACTCATCATATCGCTCATTTTCAATAATAGCAAGGTGTACAAACGTTAGGAGCTAAGTGTCAATAATTGAGATAGTGTTGCTATGAGAGTTGAATCATTGATTGAGTCGTAGGCATTTAAAAGACACTAAAATCTTATAATGAAGCCAGTACCTGAGCTAGTTACGTAAAGTTTGTTGCCAAGTTTTCAATGGCAAATTATTTGGTCATTAGTACAGGTAGTGATGACGCTTACAACAAAAGAACTAATAAGATTGTCACACTGATTTATGGACATCATTCGAAACTTCAAAGATCAGTTGGAGAAAAGGATTTCATGAAGTCCGAAAAATTCAAAGATACACAACAAAGGATGATTACGAATCTGGAAAGATTCTGTCATCTATACTCCGAACGGTCCCAGTTTTCACCACTATCATGGAACAACTGTTTGGCTAGGTTTTCTGACCCGATTAGTTTCGAGATAGAACTTAAGGCTAATTCCAACGATCCTGTCAACGACTTTCTAGAAATGTCAGTAGCATTTTCTTCATTATTACAAGCTGACAGAGGAAGCTTTTCAGACTGGAATAAAACAAATTATAATCTCGAATTAGATACTTCAAAATTGATTAATACTGGATCCAAACTCTCTTCCATAAGAGATGTGATTCAAAGGCAGCTACTTAGCGGCCTTGAATATGACAACCCAGTGGTCGTGATAAATGCACCAACTGGTAGTGGAAAAACTAAAGTGTTTTTAGATTTAATAAATGAGTATAGATCCAAATACAAGAATTTAGAGAGGATATTTTACTTTTCGCCTCTACTTGCCCTTACTGAAGACTTCGAGGAGAAACTTGCTAAAACAGTCAGCGATGTCAATGAAGTTCTAATCTATAATCACCTATTTTCTGGTTCAATTGAGGAAAAGAAAACCTTTGAAAGTGGGCAAGTTTTTGATTCTCAATGGATTTTCGAAAATGAATCTTTTAACAGACCGTTCATAATAACTACTACGCAAAGACTTCTAATTACTATCTTTTCAAACAACCAAGCAGATAAGTTAAAGCTAGCATCGTTTAGAAACTCCCTTCTAATAGTTGATGAAGTTCAGACAATTCCAAAATACATACTCAAAAGTTTGGTCCATATATTAAAAAGTATGTATCAATTCCTGAGCACCAGGACAATACTTGTCAGTGCAACTATTCCTCACGAATTGCAGTCAATCCCATCAATGCAACCTTCTAATGAAACTCGTAAGTCGTATCTGGATTTAACTAAAAAACGTGTGAGCTTTCAGTATTGGTCAGACAAGGACGTTAGTAAAGGAAAAACATTAGTGATGGCTAATACAAGACGGAAAGCGGCCAACATTTTCAAAACTATTCAGAAAAGGTTCCCTGATACTCTGTATCTCTCATCAGGTGTAAGAAAAAAAGATAAAATCAGAATTCTATCTCAAATACATCAGAATGAACAATCCAATATTCAGTTTATACTTGTTTCGACTCAGGCAGTGGAAGCGGGAGTAGATTTAAGCTTCTCACACATTTTTAGAGAAATAGCTCCTCTTGATAGCATAATTCAGGTTATGGGCAGACTAAATCGGGAAGCAGAAGACAATAATGCTAAATTGATACTTTATGAATATGGTAATGAATACAAACCATATAGCAAGCTTGAACTAACTCTGTCAGAGGAAATATTAAAAAGAGCAAATGACTCCACGGAGTTATATTCTTCATTGCCTCGATACTATGAGTCTATTTCAGAGAGAAACAATCTCTATAAACAATTTTCGAGGGAGTTAGATGACCATATCGCAAAACTAAATTTTGATCTAATATGGGAATTTATAAACAACCACGTTTTAGATAAATCGCTCGAAAACGAACGAGATACCGTTTTGATACCGGAGGTAGAAGAGTGGGAAGGAATAAAACAACGTTTGATGAAGACTCGATTGACGAAAACCGATTATAGGGCGTTCTCCAATATTTCAGCATCTTTACCAAAAAAGGTTTACGATCTTGGCATTCAAGATTATTTTGATGCTGATGTATTCGAAAAAAACATCCTTCTTCCTAAAAAGGAACGCCTAAATCAAGTATATGATGGCATATTAGGAACTGATAAATGGTTAATCCCAGCATATTAGTTATGTTTTCGGCCATAACCTCATCACTAAAACTAGAGGATACGACCAGCAGTAATACCACGACCACAAATAGAAAAACAAGCTTCATCCATCATACTCCTCTCTCCTTGATATTCTTAAGTCTTGGAATTCTTATATCTATTAAAACTTCATAGTCCCCGAGTAGATGTAAGGGTCTAGCAACTTTACTATCTCTTTAAAAATTAAGGATGTTTCATAGCCTGTTCCACTTGAGCTCCCTGTAACAAGAGCTACTCTTTGTTTAAATGATGAAGAGGGAGGTGATGTCATTCTAATTCATTATGAAAACATCAAATTACTTAAGTGTAGTAGTAATGATGTGCCGACTTAGTAATCAAGATGTAACTAACTTGGCATTACCCTCCCGGGAGGGAGACCGTATTTTGATGTTTGAATCAAGCCCGGCGTTTATTTGAGCCCGTGCAGTATTTCCAGGCTTGAAAACCGTTTCCTGCCTCCTTTGTTCTGCCCTACTCATTTCTATCTTTTCTAAGGACTTGCCCATCTCAGACCTCTGAAATTCGTTTAGATGCCGACGGTAAAGATTGGTTTCAATGACAAATATCTTTTCATCAAATTCATCGTCAAAATCTCGTCTGAATAGGGAGAACCTTTTCATTGTAGTGGTAACAAAGATATTGATTTGTTTACTCTAAGTTGAAGGGATTCATGGGATTCGGCAGGAAGTTGTAATTTTACAATATAATAGCTTTCATGTCGCTGTGTTTGCACTAACTTAACTTCAAAATTCCAGGTTGTAAAGTAATTGCTACTTCAAACTCATTAACGAAATTAGCAAAAATAATGCAAAGCAGATTTTTGCGATTATTGGTTCATTAACAGTAAAGGGATATGCAGAGGAAGAATTTATTGAAGTAGCAACAAAACTATACAAAGACAAACATATTGGTGAAGAGATAGCTCTAGCAATAGCAAGAGTAGTCTAGAGAGAATTACAGTCACATGATGTAAGAATGCTTAAACATATTCGAAATCTGATAAAGAAAAATGATACGCCTGAAAGCATAGAGAAATTCGGGAGAGGAGACGGAGTTTCTTAGAGCAGACGGGGTTTAACTAAGGTTGATTAATTAGTCTCATATAATTTGTTTATGGGTATAGTTTGCCTATGAATGAAGAACACAAAAATCCCATACCAGCTGTCGATATTATCATTGAAGAAAACTCTCGAATTCTATTAGTCAGAAGAAAGTATGAACCCTTCAAGGATCATTTAGAACCTCCAGGCGGATTCGTTGAAGAAGGAGAAAAAGTAGAGGCTGCAGCAATACGTAGAGAAGAGACTTCTCTTAACATAGAACTTGTAGACATATTGGGTGTTTACTCAGACCCAAAAAGAGATCCTAGAGGACATACTGTATCAACTGTATTTGTAGGCAAGGCTATTCGTAACAATAATGGTGAATTTAAAGCAGTGGCAAAAGACGATGCCGCAGAGATAAAATGGCTAAGTTTAAATTCAGTAGCTAATGAAAAATTGGGATTTGATCACAGACAAATCTTATCAGATTACAAAAGATGGAAAAAATTTGGAGGAACATTCTGGTCATCTAAATCCAAGCTATAGTTCCATTTTGTCAAGGATTGATGAAATGAGAGGTCGGCCATAATACGTATTACACAATTCCAGCAGATCCAGCAACAGGTGTATTGTACGTTACTCAAAATAATCCGGAATTTATTTCAGGTCGTATCAGAATGAGAGGAAAAAACAATGGAAGTTACCCTTACAAATATCGTGAAATGATTAATTCTCTGTTTGGAGAGGAAGACAATATGATTGAAGTACAGTAGGTCCTGTTTTACTGTTGAAATTAATCCAGAGACTGAACCAGACCTAGTTAGCGACGGACAGACTCTCTATTCTATACCAAATGGCAGGTTCAGCCGATGGCAGTGTGACCCACCGTATAATGCCGACACTGCTAAAAAGATGTACGGAACTGACCTGCCTTCTCCTATTAAATTGCTTAAAGCCGGCTCCAGAGTCTGTCGCGTAGGCTCTTTGATGTTCTTACTTTTGGGACCTCAAAATTATCAATGACATCCAAATGGAGTGAAGAGAATTGGTTGTGTACTATTACAATTGTACCAAACAATGAACTTAGAGTGCTGAACATATTTTACAATATAATAATGCATTTTAAGATGGAGGGATCCGGCCTTTATCGAAACTACGTAATCTACATATTATCAGTGGCCTCTTTGGTAGAAGGTATCAAGAATTTCCAAAAAGAATCAAGCCAATTTAGACTCAAATTTGCTCCAATTGCAGCAAATTCGCTACACATCTTTAGCCATGTTTGCCACATCGACATTCCTGCGAGAAACGGATTGAAATAATCAAATGAATTGACATTCTCATTCTCATTTGTGGTTGTATGTCCCTTATCATAAAGAGACATTTGGTTACTTTGCTCAAGGTTAGCAGGCATTAGACTTGTTGGATTCGGTTTTACCTCCTCTATTGAAGTAGATTTCAATGTTGTCGTAGGTAAATCAAGGCTTTGCTTTTCATTATTTACTGAGACTGGAACAATTTGTTGATCTTCTGGCTTTACTTCAACAATAGGCTGAGTTACTTCTGCTAAAACAGGTTGAATATCAATATTAGTATTAGTGTCTTTATCTTTATCAGATATAATCGCAATAGGAGTAGAAGATGCAGCCATCATTGAAGCACTTTGTATGTCACTTTTTGTAGCAATATCATCGTGTGGCTTTTGTTCTATTTTTGTAGAGTCTAATTTTACTATTGATGGTGGGCTTGAATTTGTCTCTTTATCCTTCTGATCCATGTTTATCGATGAAAGTGGCGAAACAACAGGGGAGGCATTTCCT
>JAICVW010000544.1 GCA_025935105.1 Nitrososphaeraceae archaeon | reverse complement strand
TTTCAACATATAACAATAGATTTGGCTATTTTGATTAAATAGTCTCGTTAGGTCAGGTTATGACAAATTAAACATGCTGCTGATTACTGTGGGACATCGTGGGACATTCAGTGTATTTAATAATAACATTTTGTTAAATTAGCCAAATATAGAAACTAAGTTAATCGCTATGATTTTAGGAGTAGTCTTAGTATTAGCGACAGCAGCAACAAACGATTTCAAGGTGGAACCTTTCCATATCATTACCACTCGTTCATTCTACAGCCTAGCCTTTAAGTCCCTTTTTCCCTTGAGAACAAGTCGGAACTAATAAGAAATGGGCAAATCTGTGCGTGCTATAAACTATGGTAATGTTAGAAATTTTGTGAGTGCCACAGCGACCAGCCGTGGCTTAGTTTCACCTGATCAACAGAAGTAGGATTGCAGAAGGGACAAGCATTGCTTTAGTGGTTGCTGGAAGCACCATGAGTGTAAGTGTAGCATTTCTGATTCTGATACAAATTGTGCCATTAACTAATGTACAGAATATACTTCCTTCGAAGATCAAAACTGTATAGGAATTCACAATTGTAGCAAAGATAAGAGATTGAAATAACTAGTAACTTCTTTCATTTTGGCCTTTTACTTCCAGCTACTTTGATGCTTATTTCAATTGTGCGTCTTTGAATAGGAAAAGCCACTTCCAAGAGAGGCCAGTTATTAGAATTACATCAGAATGCTATTTTTCAATAGAATTATGGTTCTTAGTGTTGGGGTCTAATTAAGACTCGTCCCTCTAAAGCCTGGAATCTTATTACGTTTTAACTTATTAATACAAGAATTTCTGCCTTAAGTATACTACCAACATCCTCTCTAACTATTTTCCTACTGCGATATACTATTGCTACTACTCCATAAGCAAGTTAGATTGGACGGGTTATGTTGAGAGGTACAAAATATATCTTCAATGATGTTCCGTCTCAAGTTTTCCAACCGATAAGGCGATATCGACTTCGTAACCTGCGCTTTAGACCTAAAGAACCATATGCTAGTAACATCGTTAAACCTAATGAAGTTACTCAATTTCCAATGCTGGCTGAAGGATTTACCTTCGAATAGGAATGGATTCCAAAATGACCGATGTGAAAATTCATAACTAATATCGATGACTAACCAGTTGTTCTAGGATGGTGATTGTGAGAAAGTGAAGGTATCAGATCTCTTCATAAGATGCTTAGAAAACGAGGGAGTAGAATACATTTTCGGCATCCCTGGCGAAGAAACCAATGACCTTATGATATCATTACAGGAATCAAAGAGAATAAAATTTGTGCTGGTAAGACATGAGCAGGCAGCGGCTTTTATGGCTGATGTTTATGGAAGGTTGACACAGAAGGTTGGTATTTGTCTTTCTACATTAGGACCGGGCGCAACAAACCTGGCTACAGGAGTTGCAAATGCCAATATGGATAGATCTCCCTTGCTAGCGATAACAGGTCAGACAAGCACTGACGTTCTACACAAGGAATCTCATCAAAACATGGATGTTATAACCATGTTCAAACCTATCACAAAATGGAATTGGTCAATTCGCAATCCTGATGATATACCTGAAATTACTAGAAGGGCTTTCAAAATTTCACTAGACGAGAAAGCAGGAGCAGTGCATCTAGAAATACCACAGGACATCGCCAAAAAAAATTCTGATATTAAACCTATAAGATTTCAAGGATTTTTAAGATCAAGACCCAATCAAGATTCAGTAGAAGCTGCAGCAAAATTGATCTATGAGGCTAGAGCGCCGATATTATTAGTTGGAAACGGCTGTATAAGAGGAAATGCAAGCCCATATTTGAGAAAATTTGTAGAGCAAACAGGTATATGCTCCATGAATACATTCATGGCTAAAGGAGTGATATCTGATAAATCAGAGAGACACTTACAAACAATTGGAATCAAAGAGGCTGATCATGCTCAAATCGCTATGAGAGAATCTGATTTGGTAATTGCTGTAGGATATGATCTTGTAGAATACAGTCCTAAGAACTGGAATGGAGATCTAAAAAAGAGAATTATCCATATTGATTTCACTCCTGCTGAAGTTGATACATATTACCCACCTACGATAGAAATCGCTGCAGATATCGGATACACGATAGACGCTATCTTAGCAGAGTTTAGTGAAAAAGAAGAGAAAAAACAAAATTCACACTTTGAAAGATTCCCTTGGCATGAAGTTCCATCGGTTTTCAAAAACGTTAAGCAAGAAGTATTGTGGAGAATAGAACGGTACGATAACGATTTATCTTATCCGGTGAAGCCTGAGAAATTAGTCTCTGATGTTCGAAATGTGCTTGAAGAAGACGATATAGTTATATCTGACGTTGGAGCCCACAAGTTGTGGATAGCGAAAGTATTCAAATCTTATAGCCCCAACACATGCATTATCACTAACGGATTTTGTTCAATGGGATTTGCACTTCCCGGAGCAATTGCCGCTCAGCTCGCCAAACCTGAACAGAAAGTGATTGCAATGTGCGGAGATGGCGGGTTTTTGATGAATGTTCAAGAACTTGAAACTGCAGTTCGTTTGAAATTGCCCGTCATCGTGGTTGTGTGGTGTGATTCTGATCTTGGCATGATATCCCTGAAACAAATAAATGAATTTGGGAAAAGCGCATTTACAAGATTTAATAATCCTGACTTTGTAAAACTTGCGCAAAGTTTTGGAGCAGACAGTTATGATGTAAAATCTACTATCGAGCTTCCTGAGATATTGGAAAAAGCAATAGAATCAAAGGATGTCCCAGTAGTGATATCCGTTAGCGTAAATTATTCTAGAAATCGAGTATTATTAGATGATAGCCTTATTGTTTAGACACGATATAATATTGTATATGCTTGGCCCAATTAATATTGTGGTATTTTAACAATTGAGTTGGTAATGCCAGATGCTTCTGTC
>JAICVW010000728.1 GCA_025935105.1 Nitrososphaeraceae archaeon | reverse complement strand
CTTGGGCTATACTTTCATTAGATCATATGGGAAGAGTGAAGCAACCATGTTGCATAGGTAGTGCCGACCGCAATTCACTAAAGCCAATTTGTGAACAATGTGGTCTTGGTTGTTATTCTGTACTTGTGGCTTCGGGCATTAAAGGAGGAAAATAGATGTATTTTGTTTATATCACTATTTCATTTTATGAGCCAACCTCACATAAAGGTCATTATGTAGTCCACTAGCACCGAACAGCAAAGAAACTGTAGGACGGATCCTGAAACCAGGATGGATGTCTTACTTCTACGGCATATCTGAAGTGATTGTCCAACAGAGGGACTAATTCTCTTAGGTGCTCCAGATCCTTATGTATCTGAATTGAAGTAGGTAATTGTATCAAAATGGCGAGTGTCTTATTCTCCAAAGACCCATTGCATTACAAAATCTCTCTAATTTATCAACTTCTTTAATTCTTATCAGTGACAATAAGAATTTGGAAGCAATACTCACCCACTTTCAACATTAAGCAATGCTGTTTAGGCTAGTTTCTCCGGCAACAACCAAAATTATAATATAGTTCTTAGCCCATATATGATGATGAACAATGGACGGTAAGCGACTGTATAACGATATTATGAATATGGATTCAAAGATTAGGTTGGTTACTATATGTAATAATGAGGGTAAAATAATATATTCCGATCATCGTGAAGGCGTGGACAATCTGCTCTCTCCAGAAGAGAGTAAAGAATCGCTTGAAATGGCCCTGGATTCATGGAAAATACGTACTAAACTTGCACCAAAGATAGGAAAAGGAAAATATGTATTGGCAGAATACGAAAAGATTAAACGTATCACTATACCCCTGAGCTACAAACATCTGTTATATATAACAACAGAGGTAGAATGTGACCATTCAAGGCTAATTGATAGAATCCAAAGTTTAGAGTATATTTTTTAATTTGAGTATAATTTTCAAGACGCATACAAATATTATGGAACTCATGATAGCGATGCCATTTAATCCAAATACTATGATAACGCACGTATATAGACAAATTGTAACCAGATCCGAACATACCTCTATGTTTGAAATCCTGTAAACACAGCTTTAGCCGAGACAACGGATGAAGCTTTAAAAAAAGCTCGCGAAATTGGGCTAAGCCCAGAAAAAGACCAACAAAATCAATTTATTGCACGTCAACAATTAAACAAACATTTACCACGTATAGTTGGGCGCATTCGATATTTGTACAACTTAGAACACTACAGCATTAAAGAAATAGCTCGGCTTCGATTATTTCTTACTGATTAACTGATGATCGAAATATCGTCCAAAGATATAGAATATCCGGGAAAAGATAGACTGCTTCTGCGCTAATAAGATAAGAGTTGGCTCTAGCAAGTCCTCCTCCTACCTGTCCAGAAAACAATTTTTTTCCTGTCTTTCAGTCGTTTTTAGAAATACAATTCTGGCCGTTGTGGAACTGTTCAGTAGTACAAATTTAGAATCAGATGATTGGCACACCGCATCATGTCAAAACCAAATATTTATGGTCTAAAATCGTGTTAAACTTGTTCCATCCACTACCTCCAATTACTTCGATTATTATAAAGCTCTCTTCAGGCATAAAATCAACTTATCGATATCCTCTTCATTGTTATAGAAGT
>JAICVW010000007.1 GCA_025935105.1 Nitrososphaeraceae archaeon | reverse complement strand
TATTACCGGAAGGCAACCGCCCTCACGCCAACATGAAAAACCAAATTCATCTATATAAGCTCTCAAAAGGTAAATTTAACAAGAACGGCTTGATACATTATCTAGGTATTACCTCAGCTACTTTGTCCCAAACTGGCAGACAAACACGCCATAGGACATTCTGAGGATATATACCATCATAACTGCCGTGTTATCTCCCTTATTTTAATTCATAATCTAAACGTTGTACAGGAGGCTCCAAGTGTAGGTGAATGTTGAATCGTACGTTCAACCAGGCCTTAGATTTTGTTAATTTATGTCAGCCAAAGTTAAGGGGACAAACCGAAACTGAACAAAAATAATATATCCCAACAGCTGCTGTAATAGTTATCGCCAAGAACTTTGTATTTAGAGAATATAAAACTCTGTATTGATTGTATCTGTCACTCACAGCTTATTTCCTCAACCTCAACAAGACTTAGTTCGTATTTAGATTTACTAACATCGGTAATGTTGTAATGTTGTAATATTTCCTTAGATATGCCAGAGTCTTTGCTCTGAGGAATAATGTATTTCAGATATATTGGTCAACTCTGCCTCCGTGACTGAGAACTATTCTTTTTTCATATACATGGTATTCATTTTCTCGATGACGATTCTGAAGACATTCTTCAGAAGTACAAATTTCAGTGACCATTTGGGGCCAGTGAAAAAAGTCAATCTAAAGTTATATGTGGCTATTTTTAACCAATCAATCACAGCCATCACCAAGATAATAGATTTATACTGTTTGTTCGCTATCTAGGCTGGAAAAAGGACTTTAGTGCTAACGCATAATTATTCAGATTTCATGTCACTCATATCAGTTGCGAGTCATCTTGGGTTAATTCAAGCCATGGGAGGCCTTGCAGGTGGCTTATCTTCTTGTTCAATGTTTGGACTTCTTTCAAGTCTCGTCTTTACCTGTGCTTGTGGTTGAACATAACTATGCGCCGACATGTCGCCGTTGACAAGTAGCCAAAATGGTTTACCCTCTGCTTTCTTCTTACCAGTCTTTTGAAATCCTATCGTTTGGCCTGAAAAGCCGTTTAATTTACACTGAGCGTGACTTTTAGGCCATGTGTGATAGTTAGAGCCAAAACACACAATGTTCACACATGGCCAGATTGTACTTGACTAGATTAGATATGCACAGTATAGTAGTTAATGGTTGAAAACAGACAGACTGCAAGAGGTCGTGGGAAGACGGCATCGGTTACAATCTGTCTTTTTGATGAAACCCTCTGCCATGACATGCACGACAAAGTAGTTAATAGTTGGACAAATAACAGACTAGCGATCCTGCAGACAAGTAACAAATAAAGTAAGAGATTGATGCCAGGCATATAATGGTAAAGTGTACGACAGTGATACACACACGGCCTAGAACATACCTGCATAGGTTATATTAGATTGGTACTTGGATATGCGCAGTATAGTAGTTAATGGTTAAATGAACAGACGGCAGACTACAACCAGTCAACAAGTGGATTGCTACCTAGACATCAGAAACCGGCTGCAGTCTGCAAGTTTTAATATACGCATGGTGGATAATAAACAAAACTAGGCAAATCATGCCGTTACCGAAAAAAATTTATTTTTCATATTCGTTTACAAATTAGAAGAGGAGAATCCCAAATAACGTATAGGCTCCCGCCTGTTTGTTGTTCTGAGTTTTTTTCTTTTTGGAGCCTAGTTGGGGAGGTTGGCGTGCAGTATGCTGTATCGTGCTAACCTCCCCCATTTGGACCATTCGTGCTTGGCTTGGTATGTTTTAAACTAGGGTTGCTTGTATTAGTTAAAATGTCCATTTAAAGGCTATAGCTTCGGCGTAGTGTGTCCCGTCAGCATTTTGTCTAAACTGTATATCTCCTATTTTTAACTTTGTAATTTCATGTGGTCTGCAACTTGTATCTTTAGCTACTATGTGATAACACTTTAGTCGCTTAGATGGATAGTATCTAAGGAATAGTTCGTCGTCTTGCTCTGTCCACAAATCAGATGGTTTGTAAGTAGACTGTTCTCTTCTTTTCAATCTACCAATATTCTTTAAGACTGCTGGTTTCGGTCTCTGTTTTGGATCCTCCTGAGGATGGTATAACCACTTGAAAAACTTTGTTAGGCGAACTATAACTGTAATATTATAAGTTCCAATCCACTTGTGCATAGGATCTTCGTCTTCAGGCCTACGGTAGCTATCCATAAAACGCGTGATATCTTCTTGTTTCATGGACTCGAAACCTTTGCTTTTATGGAAACGTGATAGTCTGCTCAAGATCCCTATAATACTTCTGCGATAGTTGTTTGACAAGTCAGTCTCTCTTTTTACAGCTCTTATGTAATCGCATATGACCAAACTATTTTTATTTCCAGCTCCGCTGACTTGTCTATACACGTATAGCTTAAGACCTTGGCAGCATTCTTCAATCCTTTCTTCTGTTAATAGGGACGATGAAGACAACAAGAACATTTAATAAAAATACTGATTTAAGATATAAACTTACTTTCTTTTTACAATTAGTCGTACTAAGCCGCTTGAATCACGATTAGCGATAGGACATGGAAATGGTTTTCAGCTCCCTGTAATCGAAGATCCTCCTCCTTATGCTCCTGTAGGAGGGTCTAGGTCAACTGCATCTGACATGACAAAATATTTGGCTGCTAGTATGGGACTGACTAAAACGAATTTATCCAGTGCTATGGAAATATCTCATCAGCCAAGATTTAATACTAGTATTAGAGGCTTTGGCGGTCACAGCAGGGTATATGTGGGCTTGGCATGGTTTACAACTTATACTTCTAATACATCCGGCATAACAGAAAAGCTCATCTGGGATAATGGTCAATTCAATGGATACAATGGTTTTATTGGATTCAATCCTAATACACATCTGGGAGTCGTCATATTGTGTAATGGTGTAATGGCGTTCAGAAAAGCCTCCGTATATCACAAATTGGTTTTGGGGTGTATGACAATCTTTCAAACATAATATGGAATTCTTTAAATCGGTAGAATAGCATTAAACCAGGTTTCAGCTTACAACATTTTTACACTACTTGGTGGCCACTTCCTCCTAGTCCTACATTTTGGGCTGGCTGTTAAGACAAACATGGTTATAGATATTATTGTCTAGCCTGGATTTGGTTCTAAACTACTGCTACTACTGTATGATAAAACAGACTGTTTAGAACGAGAGGGGTCAGATAAGGGCTTCGATCAAGACCAATTACTAACCAGATTATCCACAGTCAAATCCAGATCTTTTCGATAGGATTTTGAACTAGCCCCCTTGCTGATAAATAGATGGCTTTGTTCTGTCTTATCTTCTGAAAACCTAGCTTGTAATCAGGGTGGAAATGAAAGTACTCTGCTAAGGTTTGCAACGATTCAAGATCCTCTTCACATTTTTCTTCTCCCTTGCTGGTTAACTTGACGCAGGTCTTGTGTAGTCACAATTGTTATGTATCCTTTTTCTTCCAACCTTTTGTATATAATGGAGGCAGTTTTTGTCCATTCTATTACATGTTTGGATGCATAGAGGTGACAGATAATAGGGCAATATATTTTAGAAGCCAAGAAGTAAAAGAGATTTACAGGATCCGATAAATCTTGATACTTTTCCTCGTTAACTAATATTTCAAAAATCGAAATTGAATTCGGTATAGTTAGTAGCAACCATCCTGCCGTCTTTTATGATCTTTCAATAAGATGTAGTTCTAAGCCTTTAGTATTTTGGGGCTATCAGAAGCGGTTCTGGTGCAAATATTATATTGGTGAGGACTTATGATTATCAAATTATCAACATAAGCGGTAAGTCTAATGACAGACGTAGTGTTTAATTACTGTAGATTATAACCTTTACAATAACACTGCAGCTTGACTGAACCTACTAATGAATCCTTTATCGAAAAGACAGAAGTATTGTATAATCCAGACGAAATTGTAAGAAGAACGGTAGAACAATGTAATAATCTCAAGTCTACCATGGATTCCTGCACAGACCTCAATGGTCCATCAATGCTGGTTATCCCCAATCACCCTGTGACAAATGCGTGTATCAATATGAAGAATAGAGGTGTGAAGATTAGATTCATTACAGAAATTACCAAGGATAACATCAAATACTGCAGACAGCTGATGAAAATCGCAGAGATAAGGCATTTAGATGATGTTAAAGGAAACTTTGGAGTTGGAGATAAAAGAGTATATCAGGCTGGTGCAACTGCTAATAAATCGGCCCCACCACCTGAGCTTATTGTGAGCACAGTCAAGGCAATAGTAGATCAGCAGCAGTATTTCTTTGATATGCTTTGGTACAAAGCTATACCTGCAGAACAGAGAATAAAGCAAATTGAAGAAGGAATTGAGCCTTCAAAGACAGAGATAATCCAAGACACTAAAGAATCAATATCTCGCGCTAATAACATAATAAAATCAGCAAAAGAACAAGTGCTGATGATATGGGCAACTTCAAAGACATTTGTCATTGGTATGAATGCTGGTGTAGGTAAACTCTATTCAGATGCAATCCGTAATGGGGCAATAGTAAAGCTACTGATTCCTTATGGAGATAATGTAGAGACATTAGTAAAAGATCTGAAAATGGTCGTTCCAGAGATTGATATCAAGATAGCAGATAAGAGCTTGGAGACCAAAATCACTATTCTAATTGTAGATAGAAGAGAGGTAATGACATGGGAATTAAGAGACGATGAAATACAAAATCCATATGAAGCTGGTGGCTTGGCAACATATTCTAATAATAAGTCGATTGCTTCGTCATATGCAACTATTTTTGAAACCTTTTGGAGGCAAACAGAATTGTATGAACAATCACAAAATTTCATTAAAATGCAAAATGACTTTGTCAATATAGCAGCTCATGAATTGCGTACTCCAATACAACCCATACTTGGATTATCTGGCCTATTAACTCGTTCAAATCTCCCTAAAGAAAAAGAACGAGAAATGCTAGATATAATAGCCCGAAATGCCAAAAGATTACTGCGGCTTACTGAAGATATTTTAGATATCACAAGAATAGAAAGTAAGTCACTAGAACTAAAGAAGGAACAATTTAGTTTAAATGAAATGTTACGAAATGCCATCTCTGACTATCAGAACCAGCTTAGTAAGGAACACAAAGATACTAATCTAAACCTAGAGTATATAGAGCCTAAAAACGATATTCTTGTAGAAGCAGACAAAGGTAGGATAAACCAGATAGTATCAAATCTTTTGAGTAATGCGGTTAAATTTACAGACCAAGGTAAAGTGAGTGTGATGGCTATACGTAATAATCATAAAGCAATTGTGAGTATAAAAGATACAGGATATGGCATAGATCCTGAAATATTACCTAGATTATTTACCAAATTTACTACAAAATCCACTACAGGTACTGGATTGGGCCTTTATATTTCAAAGAACATAATTGAATCTCATGGCGGTAGAATCTGGGCCGAGAACAATACTGATGCTAAAGGAGCTACTTTTCACTTCAGTATTCCCTCATATGGTCGATGACATGGCCTAGCATATATTAATAGTTGAGATTGTGGATATCAGAAACCCGGCTGATTGTAGTCTGCAGTGTTGCTGCTTGTTATAATACGCACACGGTAGATAACAAACAACTTGGTCCTTGTGGGGGAATAAATCACATGGCCACTGTTCTATGCCATTCCTAACCAATTTGTCAAACGCTGATAATGTATCTACTACCTATTAGACTCGCCATCAAAGTTACGTTTGTGGACTATCGAATAGGTGAAGGCTGTGAAAGCAGTGAAGGCTATAGAGAAATATTCCATTATCCCACACGGACTGAAAATTGGGGTGACCTCACCTAAGTAAGCGAGAATTGAACTGAAATCAGTTCTATTTTCGTTAATCAGTAGGTGACATTTGGCTTAATGACTATCCTAACACCCAATAAAGCCTTCACAACCTTCACTGCCTTCACCATAGATGTGTTTTTACTTCCCATTACATCCATTAAACATTCTCCGCACGCAGTCCTTGTCACATTGTGTAAAGTTCTACTTCCAAAGCCATATTTTGATTATACCAGTACCATTCTTGTATACCACACCCTTTTCAATTCCCACCATACCTTCGCTGGTAGTTGAAGAGCCAATAATTCTCATCGTACCGTCAGCACCCATATGCCATATACCACGGAAAAAAAAGTGTATTGCCATTTACGCTATCGTAGCCCACCGTGACTTACAATGACTTAACTAGATTTGGCAATAAAAAATAATCGATTGATCTTGCGACTATTCAAACTTTATATCTCTTTAATTCAGAATGGGTTGATTTTAAGAATACTTCGGCACCATCAAAAGATTCAACTTCTGATTTTGGAATCTTGTACTCACCACGTGCACCCTCAGTGATTATTACTATAGACTCCTCATCCACTGCGTCGACATTTCCTACATCTGCCCTATCTTTGGATCTTACATTTTTATGAACAATTCGGTCCCAATCTAATACTGGTGGTTCTGACAATTCTTGATTTCACACATAGATATCAAAGCCAAATATATAAATAATACTCTTTACAATTGTTCATTCCCATTTTGATTAAGGCGAACGACCTAGGATTTAAGTGATGCATTTAGTATCAACCTGTAATAATTAATAGGATAAGTGGGATTTGAAAAGCGAGATACGTGTCATGTTCACAGGAAACGCAAGATTCTCGTAGATATCTATCAAAGAATCATATTAAACATTCTTCGTTCTTACTCTATTGGGGAGTGCGATAAAATTAAGATACCAAGAAGCAATGGAGCATATGACCTTAATCAAGGAATGTATAGGATTTGTTGTGGGCGATGGTCATTCAATGAACGCTGCATTTGCCATCACAAAAATTGTTGCAGCTGAAATACCCGGAATGATGCGAGTTTGAATGAACCTAGAATATCTCGATGCGTTGACAATATTTTCAGCTGCAGCAGAGAAAACGTCTATGGTATATCCACGTTGACACAACAGGTTTTTGCTTTGAATCATATTGTATCAGATCGATTGCGCTTTGGTTTAGAACCTAGTCATCGTTCTGTAAAAGACGGAATCTTTGTGCTGTAGAGAGAAAACCGCATATCTGCGTGAATAGGTAGAGGTTTTGCGCGCCATATTGTGGAGAGGGAAAGTCGATCATCATGGGGAGTTCTTCAACGTGGTTGTTATCACATTACCCAATACTCCTAGAATTCCAATATTGA
This sequence comes from Nitrososphaeraceae archaeon, assembly GCA_025935105.1. Lineage (GTDB taxonomy): Archaea > Thermoproteota > Nitrososphaeria > Nitrososphaerales > Nitrososphaeraceae > Nitrosopolaris. The sequence continues at coordinate 14,806 of JAICVW010000007.1, read as the reverse complement.
TTTTGACATTAGATGAGAAGGCTTTCCAGTTAGCAGGTGAATTTGATGATGGAGCTCTTTCATGGTTGTGTCCTGTGGCTTATCTGCTGGATAGATGATTGCCAGCCTTGCGGAGAGGGGCAAGAACAGGAAGACGATCAGCCCCTCCCCCCATTAGTAGCACATATTCTGGTAGCACTTACAACAGATCGCTAAGCAGCAATGGCAGCAGGACATCAATTGATTGATGACTACACCAGATATCCTTTCTATGTCAAAATGTTTACCAATGCTAGCTTTCCTACAACAGTTGGTGGCGCTGCGCCTGACGCTCTGGTAGAAAGTTTAGTCATATCAGGAAATGAAAACATAGTGCGTAGGAGTTTTTCTGAGCTTCTTGCCTCAAGATTGCATGAACTCATGATAACTCTGTTGCCTATAATCAACGCTTCCGGTTCCATTTTTGTTGTTTGCAGCAATTTTATGGCATGTATTTTCTGACAACTATTCTTTCAACGCTTCACTTTTGTTTTGTTCGTCAATAGGAGGCACGAAATAGAATATGGTTCTAGAATGATCGTATTTAGACCGCCAGACGGGTCAAATGAACGGTCCGAGGCTTTCGGACCACGATTGAGGTTGTCTAACCTAAGTTTTCTATGAATAATAATTTGACAGATTGGGGCGCCCCAACCTTACATGACCCTGCCCTCTCTAAATGGTTGATCGCAGTTGAACGCTATAGGAAAAAACGTGGTTGACAAAAAGAGTTTAATGGTCCTGAAGGTTATTGATAAAGCGCTATAGGAGATTTAGCATTTAGATTACTTAGAGCACTAAGTCATAATCTACTATAATTTTAATTCTTTTTATTTTTATTATTGTATCATCACTTTAATAGTGTGATAATGTTTACGCATATCAATGCTAAATCCTTTTTCTTTATTCCATTCTTTTCTGTAATTTGTCTAACTCTACTTTATTCTTCCATTTTGACAAATGCAGCTTTTGGCCAAAATACCAGTACAGCTAGCCCTTCAATTGGGTTACAACAACAATCAACAGTTCCGAAGCTACACTTAGTAAAAATTATATCACCTACTAAAGGTGAACAAGTCCAAGCTGGTAAAGAACTGTCGATATCTGGAACATCCGTAGATAACGGAACTTCTAGTTGTAAGGTTTCAGTTAAGGTGAATTTTGTTAATCCATATCATGATGCTGTACCTATTGCAGAAGGTGTACAAAACAACAGTTATTCGAAATGGCATTTTACCCTTACATCAGCATATACTAGTATTCATCCAGGACAAAATAAGATAATTGCCAAATTCTCATGCGCAGATAATCCTAACTTGATATCAAAAGCAACTGTAAATGTCACAGGAGTAGGAGTAGAGACTATACCAGTCGTAGCAACCGCTAACGCCAGTAAGGAAAATAATAATAACACTCAACAGCAAATGTCATCAATAGCAGCATTCCCACCACAACCTACATCTAATACAGCTACTCCCTTGGCATCTAGCTCTGCAAATAATAATAACTCGACCACTATCACCTCCGATGCTCTTAGTACTGACACTACTTCTACCTCTCCTACAGCCGTAGGAAACGGAAATACTGATCCTAGAGCCTTATCAGCTTCAATTCATTTTGGTAAGAAGTCTATTCATCCCGGTGATACACAAACTATTACGGTTAAGGTTTCTGACAAAAACTCTGCAAATACTATTTCAGGAGCATCAGTTACAGGAGAAATTTCAGGTCCATCTTCTGGAACACTTAAGAAGCTTGAAGGTACGACGGATGACAATGGTTTAGATACGTATTCCTGGAAGACAAGCAACCATTACACAAGTGGAAAGTACGAGCTAAAAGTGGATGTATCTTACCAAGGATATTCAGGATATTCAACATCGAAAACATTCAAAGTGATTCCTCTTCCCGTGACAAGTACCAGTACCAGCAGCTATAAGGTTATTCCATATTATCATTCAAATATAATTAGCTCATATCCGTATAGCTCCGATACAAACCCCACCTATGAGTATACGAACACTAACCACTATAATAGCGATACAAATACTGGTAGCTACTCAAAATCCAATACTGATACAAAAACTAACCACCATCACCATTCAAAAATAATTAGTTCATATCCGTATAGTACTGATACAAATACTGGTAGCTACTCTCACTACCACTACCACTATCATTCTCGTAAGGACGTTTCAGACCATACCGGTATCACGGCGGGAGATAAGGGACTTAAGCTAGGGATGGGCAATCTTGCCCAAAAAATAATTAATGATGTCAAGAGCAAGTTTGCGTCAAATAGGATTCAGTTTCCCTGATATAATGTGACAAATATATCTAGATGGGTAAAAGCAAGCGCAGATCTTGTTATATTACAAAAGAATGAGGAATATTTTAGTAGGAAATATGAATACCAAGCTTGGTTCTATTTATTTGGAATCGTAAATTGCAACATGGTACCATTAGGCCCTGCAGCACCTGGAGTCTTTACAAGTAATACCGCAACACCGATTTTCAGTATTAGCTCCAAATATTAGTTAGTTAGTCAGGCTTGCGGTTTACGTGTTGGTGAGTCGTAGGCCATCTTTGATATTATAAGAAATATGTTCCATAGTAATGTAATGCAGTATTAACTCCAACAAGAAGGAATGCATTCACCATATTCCCAAACTGATTAGTTGAAGAAACGAGATAATAAATAATTGGAAAGCGAGATTTGCCTCCCTATCTCTGCAGCGATTGCTACGTCATAGATAGGAATAGGTGGATTCTCTTTTGATGGAACGAAATGAGGGTAGACAAATTACGGAATTGGTGTATCACAATACCTTAACTTTCCATGCTGGATGCAATTCATTCCATCCATGTGGATTATCAGTTACGCATCTCCTGCAGTATTTTTTTCCATCTTTATAATGATTCTCACTAGATGTATCATTGGAATCCTGCCTTTCAGACAAATTTCTACAGGCCAATTAAAGTGAAATGAAAAGTTTGTCCTAAAAACATGGGAGCTACAAAAGGAGGACTGGAGGGATTACAATATTCTTAAGCATCCTGGCCTATTTACAAATGCAGTCATTTCTCTTCAATTTCTCTTCATTCGCTGAATAACCTGCTGGACTTGATTGTTGGCGACTTATTGAGATCTTTTATAGGATGTGCATGAAGACAGAATATCAACGTGGTAGTAAAACGATCTTTTGAAGAGAGGAAATATGATAAAGCCTAATTACGCCATATGAAGATATGAACACACAGCAACAGAGGTTACCGGGGAGAGATTTCCTGATATTATATTGAACTGTGTGATAATTGTTTGTGGTCCTGTATGTGCTTTAATCATAAAGGTCTTATAACGAAATGTCCAATATGTAAAACGGATATCTCACAAATTCTAATGGGCATTGATGAGGTATTGTTTACAGAATTCGATAAAAGACGTTCCATTTTACAACTTGTGCACTATACACTATACTTCCCCAATACACCCCATGGTAAGGTCGAGTCTTTTCCCTATGGTATGTAAGATAGCAATAACAATTTTAGATATCTATCCAACCATCACATTAAACCTGGTATAAAGACAAGAAGCAATTCCATGGTAAGGTCGAGTCTTTTCAGTCATTGGTTGATGAAGCTTACTTTGGGCTCATCTTTGTCCCATACCACAATCAACCTTTAAAGGATACTAATCCTTCAAATACGTAACACTATCTTATACGACCTTATTTTCCTTACATCTACTTGATACATCATTTCTGATAGATGTTAGTATTTGAGATTCATTTTCTAGAATATCGATTGAATAGTATCCTATCCTTTTCTTTCACCACCTGATTTATCCGTTCTTACTTTCTGCGTTTTTTTCCAAAATATTCAAATGATATTCGAGCTTGCCATTACTTAAACCAGTTAATCTTAGTAGTTTCATGTATCTTATTCCTGGATTTCTGCTAATTTGTTTTAGGATTAGGCTTTTAGCTTCAACAGCCGGGATCTCTACAGGCCTGTCAATATTTTTACTTCTGGAATACATTTACCATATGTTGACGCCTGACCTAGTTAGGTGTACAACTTTGGATTTTGCTGCTTTTGTAGTTGTCTTAGCACAATCAGCGAGCCTATAATTATCCCTACTTGGAGCACTTTGGAAATAATATCGATTGTATTAACTTCAGCTTCTAGACCAATATATGGAACATTTACAGTATGACTAATTATATACAGAATGATTATAGCTAAAGAACCCCAAACAGCTATGATATATGGTATCTTGCTACTATTACGTCTATTCTTTAACATCCACGCGGCCACTACTATATAGGCTATGCCAACTATCACAAAGAATATGGTTTGACCTCCTGGAATCCTTGGACCACTACTTTCTCTATTAGACTCGATATGGTGTAGTACAAAACCTGACTGATCGAAGTGAAGCATTCTCTCAACACCTCTCACTCCAAGTCCTAAATATACTACAGCTGTACTAATCATAAGAGCTATAACAGAATACACAATTATTTTTTGTCTAGTTATTTGTCTCATACTCATATTATTACCCCACTCCTAATGTCGGTCATATAATCGCGCGGTATGTATCAAATAATTATTATATAATGATTGAGGTACAATTACCTATGCCGCCCTAATCCCTCTTTAGGTCCTGCGTAAAATCCTCCAAATCCACCTTTTGCAAACATAGGTGGATGGCGTGCCATTGAAAATGGTGTTAATGTCTGATGATATAGTACTTGACCGTTTCCAGGGTCTATTATAACTGCATAAAATGTGTTGTTACTGTTATTTCTTACATGTACGTCATAGACTAAATACCCTATTAGTGGACGTAGAATAGCTAATGTCGCAGATGAATTTGAACCTATTAATTTTTGTCCTGTAGAAACAGCTTCAATTAAAGAAACCTTGACCATCGGAGTTATTGCTTTGCTTATGGTAGAGCGTAAAGGAATGCTTCCTGTGAAATTAATTGGGTTTACACTGACTTCCAAATTTTGGTCCAATAGAACTAGCGTTTGAGCCGGTGCTATTGGTTTGTGCAGACGTCGATGAACTAAGTACATTAACTAATGTTCCTAAAGTTAACGCGATAGCTGGAGGCAACCAGAAATGAAGTTTTTGCAATATTATTCATCGATTCGAGTATTAATTGTCCCTTAAGAGCATTTATGTCATAATGGAATGACATTCTATCTCCGGAGTAATCACTATTTGAATATGTCAGTACGGAATATCACTCAGCATAAGTTTTCTATACACTACAAAAGGCAACTATATTATCTTGCTTAACATTATCAGGACAGGAAACGATTAAACTTTGCAGAGGAGATTAAAAGGTGACATAACCATTGTCCACTTTAATATCTGAAACTTTTTTAATATCTGAAATGACTTTAGCAGGATTTACAATAGGCGAACTGGGTTAAGAGATATTGTAGTCTCTTATGAACATAAGACAAATTTGAAAATGTTCTAGTCCTTCGAGGCTGAGGCTCACTAGTAGCTTGGATACGGGATAGAGAATCTGCGTGCTCATAGTTACGGTCACTGCTCTAATGGTGGGAATACCAGTCTTTGCTAAGCAGTAGCCACGGGATGTTAAAGGACGAATTGCAGGACAGTCAACATATTTTGTGACTCCTAGATCAGCTTTATTATACTATAACTAATTTATTCACGGATATTCTATTTTGGCAAATGATTCAGGAAAAAAGAATAATAAATAATATTCTTACAATAACGATAGTTGCAGTAGTAGTATCAACCATCGGTTTGGCAACCATGCTCTCATCAGATTTGAGAACAGTAAATGCGGCAGGGAGTGTAAAGATTACAGTACATGCAGGGGGTGGAAATAGTACGTCTCCATTAACTGCATTTGTACCTCAACAAGTGCGAATCGGTATAGGTCAAAGTGTTACGTGGTATAATCCTTCAGTAGTGGCAGAACCACATACCGTTTCATTCGTATTAGATAACAAGACTGCAACAGATATAGTTTCACCTTTCAGTGTACCTAACTCCACTCAGTTTTCATCTATCCCTCCAGGTGCAAATAGTGAACCACTCAAAGTACCAGGTAAGAATAATATTGTAATCGCAGTAAACGCTAGATCTTATGTTCCAACTATAATTGATTCACAAGGCAATGCAAGACACTTACCTCCTCCAACTGCAGCGTATACAATGACCGGTAACGAAAAATATGTTAATTCTGGTTGGTTAATTCCAAAAGGACAAGAGAAAGCGTTTCCTGGCTCTTCAAATACATTCACAGTGACTTTTCAAAAAGCTGGTACCTATCGTTACTTGTGTCAATTACATCCCTGGATGCTAGGATCGGTCGTGGTAAAATAAGACGAGCCAATTGCTGTATACTTTCATTCTTTCTTTCTTCTTTGGTTTATAAAATTTTGAAAGAGTTATCTGAGATGGATTTTAGGCGTCCAGTAAGGCAGAATGCCGCTCATAGCTTGCTTAGTCGGTGAAGGTCAGTTGTGGTCTCACTTATTCATAAAGTAATTCAGGAATAGGAGCAAACAATTGGAAAGTTACAAAGAGCGTCATGTTACATGGTTAGAAAACTTTTATGATCTGATTGTTGCTATTATTGTCTTTCAACTGAGTAGAGAGCTAGTTCAAAATGTTACTGTTTATGGATTTCTCAGTTTTGTAGCACTTCTTATACCGGTAATATGGCCGGAATCAAACAAAGCAATTGATACCACAGCTGTCGAGAAATGCAGTCTTATATGAGCCATACTTTGGAGGCATATCCATCCATCTACAATCACTCATAAGGACATACAAGATGCCATTAACTATACTCCTGTCATTAGCTCTAGGTCTACCAGTAGGAGCATGAGGAGGGATTGATGGCACAGCTTCCATTGCTAACACACACAACCGCCCTAATTTTAAGAAAATATGGAGAGTACACCATTATAAGTATCTATATCTGTCTCTGACCACATTCTAGATAGCATATACTCATCTTCGGCTATCCTTAACTTTCGAATTGGCTCTTACTAACTTGCTTCAAGATAGCAATTTACTATTGTCCTCGCAAAATATTCGAGAGCCAGTACTGACCAAGTTGATCATATGCCAATTTAGATTGTATTAGCAGTTTTTCACTTAGCAAACTAGGGATAAGGTTTTGGTCATTCAATATCACTTTGAATATATCTTTGTCTGTTACGATGCCTACCATTTTGTCATTATCAGATATTACAAGTCTACGAATGTTTTTTTTGTTGCATGATGTGGATGGCGTCTTTAATTGAACAGTTGACTGAGACCGTGATCACAGGCTTTGTCATTATGTCCTTTAGTGGAACATGTAACAAAATTGGATTTAACGAGCCTAGCATGCGAACTACATCCCTCTCTGTGATAATGCCAACAGGTTTGATATTATTTTGATAATCTTTTTTTACAATAATGACACTTCCAATATTATTTTCATGCATGACTTTGCAGGCTGCTAAAACACTCTGATCTTCCTGTTCTGCTTTTATATCTCTAATCATAAAACTAGATACCGGGATGGTTCCTATGCTCATTGGATTCTGTAGTCAACTTACTATATCATGGCTTATTAAAGATTAGATTATTATGTAATGCACGGCGTTCTTACCTTTTAAATTTGCCTCTGGGCTTTAGCCATATTGATTACTTACAGTTATTGTCCTATTCGTTCCAATCATTGACGCTGGTAATATAGATCTCCATAAGACAATCTATAGGTCAAGAGGTCAAGCAAATAGGCATAAGTTTTACAAACTCATTTTGTAACTGGATGAGAGGTTAGAATAGAAACAGAATTGAGCAATATTTATCAAAAAGCTCTTGTACTGCAACAAGAAGGAATAAGAGTAACAAATGCCTACTGAGCTATTGCCAAACAACTTAGCAGTTGTGACACTCCATGATGCCGCTCCTTTCTTCTCAAAGAGGATATTCGAATTCACAGATGCACTTGAGAATTTAGAGATAAATTTCAATGTTGCCGTTGTTCCATTTTATCATCATAAAGAAGACCTTCCGAGGTTTCCAGAATTTGTGAATAGGCTCAAATCTTTAGAGAATGCAGAAATTGTATTACATAGTCTTTATCATGAAGATAGGAACGGGACATTTGATGATTTTTCCCACAAGACAAAAGCAGTCGCAGAAGAAGAGATACGCGCAGCTCTTGAGATATTTCAGGAGGTAGGGATAAAGTCCAATGTATTTGTGCCACCACAATGGAAATTGTGCAGGGGTTGTATTGAAGTATTGGGAAAACTAGAATTTAGTTTAACAGAAATGCAGGAAGAATTCTTTCTGATTTCACACAAGCAGATTAGGAAAATAAAAGTTCCAAAGGTATTAAGTTGGGACTTGACAGGATATCCAATGCGAAATATTATTAGAATTGGGACAGAGGATAGACGTTTCAGATTATTAGACGATGCACAAGGACGAAAAATGATCAGAATAGCTTTGCATCCGCGTGACCCACATAGTGCGTTAGAAGATCAAATGGCAATGATAAGTAAACTAAAAGATCAAGGTTTTACTATTCTACTATATCAAGATCTTATACAGAAATTGCAACATGCCCCGTATGTGATTGTCTGATAGTTTTTGCCTTATATTGTTTCTAGGTTTGAAAGTGGGACGCTATCCTAATTTAATACAAGAAGTATACGGTAATCGTGTCTATTCTTTCCCATAATCTTTCTTCGACTTGTAGAAAAGGCAATTGAATTTTCTCATTTCTCTTCTTGTCTACCAATACAGGACCACTCGCGGGAATACATCGGATCCAGTGTGCCAGCCGGGCTGGGATAGCAGAGTTTATGTGGAATACACGGAACCATAACTTGTAGTCTATATGTATGTCCGCATATTTCAGCTGCATATTTCTATTATAATACATATCATGATGCAGGTGTATAGAACCTGGTCCATTTTGTTTCTGTTAGGTTAGGTTGGGTATCTTAGGGCTATGTGTGCGATGGTCGATAGGCAATGGTCGATATGCCTACCTGAGTTTCTCATTTTCCACTACATAGAATATGCGGCTTCAGATAGGGTAAACATTACCATAAAAATCCCCTAGCTGTAATCAAAAGTGTAACATACCATTACTGGACCGTGGGCTTTCTTTTTTCACTGTGAAATGGGATATATACTGAAGAATGGTTGGCTTTAGTCAGCTACCGCTAGATATTCTTTTGGTGCAGCTCTTTTTAGTTGACTTAACCTAGCCTTTGAATCCTAAATTTCTGTACTGACGTCAATCTTGTCACTATAATAGAGTTCAAAGTAATTGTTGGTAAAGATCCCATGGGGATTGCAGCAGCCTTCCTTTATATGGCATGTTTGGGTGTAGATGAAAAAAGAACTCAAAGTGAGATTGCACAAGCAGCAGGAATCACAGAAATGACATTGAGAAATATATACAGGGTCATGAAAAAGCAATTCAATCCAGCTACCGACCTTCCATTTAAAAGCCAGATAACTAACAAACAGCTGAAAAATATTAGTCATGATCCGATTTTGTGAAAGTACATGTTGCAGGTCGAAATCAATTAGATGTACCTGATTGTCTTGCAGGAGGTCATTCGTGATTTACACCAGAATTCTTAATAAGACAATTTGAACATACTACGTATGAAGGTAATTTCATTTCAATCCACTTTTACAGTAGGGTTGGCGACGGCCATATCGTTAGTATTGATGTTGCTCTCTAATCCAATCCTAATGGCCCATACCTTTTCTGAGAATGAAAATGCTTTGTTTTTGACGTTGATAAATAAAATTAAGGCAGAAACTCAACTTGTAGCACAGGCTGCAACAAATAATACCCAACAAGCCCATGTTCATGCTAAAGCAGCTCTGGGACTGTTAACTCAAGTTGACCCGGTAGTAAATACAACTTGGGCTTCTGAAATATCAGAATTGAACCCTAGAGTTACAGCAGATTTGCTAAAATCATTAAATGACCTGCGGAATAGTATTGGATCATCAGCAGCTTCGAGCTCTATCTCTTCTAATTCTAATTCAGTCCAGTCAAAAGTTGCAAATATTGATAATCTCTTAGACGAAGCAGCCACGGTACGAATTAGCAGCAATTTACTAAACAATCCAAAGACTCAGGCACTCGTGTTGGCTAATTTAGGAAATGAAATTTACAATAACTATGGTAAAGCACTGGGTATACCGCAAAGCACAATTGCAAGTATGGGTGGGATGAAGATGACTGGAATGAATATGAACACTGCTACCAATAGTAGTGGCGGTAGCGGGGGAATGTCTAGTATGAATATGGGTAGCAATAAATCATCGTTGAACATGGGTGCTGGAAGTAGTAGCGGGACAATGTCAGGAATGAATTCCATGAATGGACAAGCTGCGATGAATCAAAATAATTCTCCAATAAAGAATATGACTGCCTATCAAACGGCACAAGCCTTAGCTTCAATAGCCCAACAAGCCTTCAACAAGAATTTCAAGCCAATAGCCCCATCCAATGCTACAAGTTCCACAACTAATATTGGAAAATATATTGATGAGCTAAAGAATGCCGTAAATAACAAAACACCATTTACAGGCGTGATGGAAATAGTTCATGTCAAACTACACCAGAGTATTATCACCGCATATAATCTGAAACTGGGGGTAATGACTACGAATTGTTAGTAGAATTCTGAAGCAAGGGGGTTTTAGACACCTACTTCCATTTTTTTCAGTTTTCAGTATAACTTCTTATCGATATAATATATCTCCGATAATCTTTACCCATAAATGGATTATTATAGACCCTGTAACTTTACAGGCAATTATGCCATAGGGTACCTATCACAGTACTATCATCTGACATATTCTAGTTATCCACGACATGAAGGCAGCTACAGAAATACTAGATAGTATTAAAGTGATGAAAAGACCTTCGCCAAGGAAAATAAAACAAAACAAAATCTAAATCTTTAAGGGATATGATTTCCAACAGATACAGCATGAGATTATAAACAGAGGATACATACCGCATATCCGTCAAAAAGGATAATTTTGGGATAGGCTCTAAGTATGAAGAAGTAAATTATGGCATGTTAATTGATAGTGACTTTGATAAGACTACAGGATACGGTGATTTTATCAATTTCAAATAGGATGGACTAACAATGCAAAGAGACGGGATAAAAGTTTGTGGCAACTTTCACAAATGAAGACACTTATCAACGACAAGAACTTCACAGGCTTCTATGATAGTAAAACAGCAACGGATGTCGTATTGACTTTAAACCTAAGCTATTAGCATTACCCAGTAAAATAGAAAGTAGCGAAATCCCATACTTGCAACTAAGTCATAACAAAATGAATCTATTGATTCTAAAAATCCCTTCCACTCTGTGGTCTCCCTTATTGATTCTAAAAACGACCGGGGAACAAACACACCAATTCCAGGGACCAATTTCGCTGTCTCATATTCGTATGTTTTGGCATCTTTCTATGGCCAATATCTCTTTTTATTGTCGGAGTTGGGAATAGTAATAGCGGCAACACAAACAACAATCCATCAAGTGGTTGTGATAGCAATGGTAAAAGCGATAACAGTAAGAACAATGACGACAACAACAACAAAAAGAAATAAGATAAGAGGCAGCTATCTGTCTATTCCATGATAGGCAACGGACAAATGAGTGTGATAGGCAACGGACAAATGAGTGAGAAGAAACATCGAGGGATTTTCGATGGAGATGCTTGTACCAACCATTAAAATACAATAGCAAACTAGCCAGGCTGGAGTACCAGCCAGTCTGTGAATCGGGTGATTCATAATGATTAAGCACGGCGTACAAGATAAGGTTTACTGGACAATCATTTTATTGCATTTGATTTGAGAGTAGTCTTTGTTGCTAAGCCATACAAGTGCAGAATTAACTTGCCGAGATTACTGCTGGCTACCATACTACGTACAATATAATTATTAATTTAAGAATAGTGTTCTACAATTGCTTTTAATCATGTTGGTCTATTTATGGACGATACTAAATGAGTGGTAGTAGCAAGATAAAGGATGATGCTATATCACAACTATCAGATCAGATTGTAGCACTATCAGCAAGACTCCAAGAAATTGAAAGACTTGAAATATTATCAGCAGACATATTTATCGTAGGCGTGGGTCCGGTGGATTCCATTCCGATATCGGTGCTAAAAGCAGGTTGCTATAATGATCACAGCTTTAAAGGGTTTTTCTTTTATCTGAAGTAAAGTATATCAATTGGGTCCAATAATGGACATGACTACTACAATAAGTCCTGGGATTTCCTTGGTGGCTACTTCCATTCCCAAACTTTCAAGTGAAAATTACCTCCTTCGTCGATGTGTTAAAAATATGAATGTATTAATTCATACGATGCTAGATCTAGATCTGGATCATGAACACCAGAGAGAGAAATTTTCTTGGTAGAGTATATATTGCATTTACGCTATTCGAAGACTTGAGTGGCCTGCAATAGGGAGTGCAGGAAAGTAAATTAAAGAATAAAATCAGATGTATGAGCAAATAGATTCTATGATCACATAGAAGAGCAATATTGCAATCCTGTAGCTGTAAGGGTAGTTTTGCAATTAGTAAGGATTTAATTCTTGTAAAACCAGAGATAATAAACACAAAATAATCAGTAGAAAAGGGAATAATAACTCCAGTAGAACATACCCTTTAGGAATTCTCTTGGAGTAATTTCAAGTCCTGCTGTAAAAAGATACAACTAGCTGGATTACTTTTAATCGATTCTTTTGAAGAATATTCCAATGTTTCCCTGGATTCTATCCTGCCATACTGCGTAGATATTGTTGCTATATGGTACCATAGATGGATATTGAGATTGTCCCATAGGATTACTCAAACTAAGGTTGTTAGTGAAATTAGCTCCTGCATCCATACTCTTTCTAAAGAATATCTTACTGTTGCCTGTAGAGTTGTCATCCCATATTACATATACCTTGTTTCCAGATGAATTAAGCAGCGCATCAGAAGAATCCTTCTGACCTTGATTTATAGTTGTTGTATTACTGAACGAGGACCCGCTATCTGTACTTCGTTTGAGGAAAAGTTGTTTGCTAATATTACCTAAATCATATTGCCATAACAAATACACTTTATTGCTAGATGCTGCAATCTGAGGATTAAATGAGTCTCCAGTAGTAGCATTGGTTATGGTAGTTGTATTACTAAATGTAGCTCCGCCATCCATACTTCGTTTAAAAAATATTTGTCTTTTGTTAAATGGACCATCTGCCCATATCACGTATACTTTGCTACCAGATATTGCTATTCTCTGAAGTGTTGAAAGAGTTGTAGGATTTTTGCTAATATTGATCGTAATTCCAAATGTAGCACCATTATTTATGCTCCTTTTAAATAATACATCTGAATGACCATTATCAAAATTACCATTAGACCAGACTATGTAAACGTCATTTGCATTTGCAACTATTTGTGGACGCACAGAATTGATGCCCTTTGAGGAATTATAACTCAGATACATTGGACTTCCAAAACTAACTCCATTATTTATGCTCCTTTTAAAGAAGATTCCTTCATTTCCCAATGTGCTATCTCTCCACACAATATAGATATTATTACCTGATACTGCCATCTCTGGTTCGGTTGAGAAGCCTAGATTATTGCTTACATTTATTGTTGGACCAAAGCTAGCTCCACCGTTAGTGCTTGCCCTGAATAGTATATCCGGGTTTCCGTAGGGTCCTGGAGTACCGTCTACCCAAACAACATAGACATTATTCCCGACAATAGATAAATGTGGATTATAAGAATCACCAGGATCATTACTAAGATTGATTATGTTTCCAAATGTAGCTCCACCATCAGAACTTCTTGTAAAATATATGTCATCATTGCCTGTATAGTGACTAACCCATACAATGTAAACTTTATTCCCAGATACAGTTACTTGTGGCTGGTGATTTAGTAGCAAAAAATTGTCTATGATTTTATTATTATTCACCCTTACTATGCTTGACATATTTTGGGCATGTATCATCTGGGTTTGAATGAATATTACCTGAACTGATAAAATTAGAAATATCGTTACTAATGCATCAAAGATTCTTTCAGTCATGCTAATCTTCATAATCAATCTGGATCTTTATAATTAAGCATGGTATTCTTATGTCTGACGTCAACATAGCTGAACTTGAATATTTGTGGATGGTTAATTATACAATCAGAAATCTGAAAAAGGAATATGATGGTAAACTGCTCTACCGCCAGGCCTGTAGCTAAAAGGTTGGCAGTTCTGTCGCCTATTCTATACAAATCGAATACTGCCTCTGACATACAAACACTGTATACGCCCTCCAGGTTTATAAGCATATTAGATATGTCTAATGGTCAGATGTGTCTCTAAAACGCTATTTTCAAACCAGTTTAAAAGTAGTTAGAAATTCAATATTTCTGACACCGGATCTATAACTCGCAGCCGGAGCAGCCACGGACGATAGTAGCATTGGTCATGTAACTTTAATGTTAACTATAGCGGCCGTTGTTACAGTCCACATAAGTTGGCTGCCTCATTATCTAAACTACCAGCCACAGATCTCAGGTTTACTACCCAGAATATTCCAGCTAATGACAACTTATTATATTATTTATATCTAAGTTAATTGGCTATAATAAATATGATTTGGAAATATGTGTGGATAATCCTTGGTGTAATTATAGTAGTAATCGTGTTAAAAGCCCTAC
>JAICVW010000476.1 GCA_025935105.1 Nitrososphaeraceae archaeon | reverse complement strand
AGTATGTTAACTAATGCATATTGATGAATAGTAGCAGCAGGCTGATAAGAACTGACTCTATTCTACAAGAAGATCAAAAGTCTGAACAACAAGTCGGTGTTCCAATATGTGGTGCGAACCTATCTACTCCTGTAATAGATACGTCGAATTTCATCAGTGAAATTCATTACCAAATTGGAAATAAATTGTACATTGAAAACGCAGACTAGCCATTGATAAAAGACACATATGAAAATCGTCTAAGAACATGCCAGAGACCTATAGCTCAAGAACATAGTAAGTATTGAATGGCTGCAGGGTATCTAGTGGGACCAAGATATTGAGTGGTCTGAAAGGTAAAGCGGCACGTATGTTCACTTGGTCGACTAAAAACAATCTATCCGCATATTCAGGAAGAATCGAAGCGTATGGATTCGGATATCAATGAGGTTAGAGGAAATGCCATAGATGGAATGGAAGATTCAATAGATGAAGCAAAGGAAGGGAGAGAGTTATTCCATTTTTTTTATTTTGTGACTTTGTTTCCACATAATCCAAAGAGAGGTGGTTGACTATAGATACAGTTAAATTTACCGAGAATGGCACATCGAGCTAAATAGTAAGTTAAGTGGTACTGGCCACTATGTATTCATGAAAATAAAACATAATGCAATGTGGCTCGCATACTCAACAGAGAGGGCTCTTTCTCGTTCCTCCATAATTAGGCCTTCACACATGTGCAGCAACAAGTGCAGCAGTAGTAACTTATCTTCTTCGACTTCTTGTTTGCCAAGGTTCTTTCATTTAGATAGATTTCGTTTCACCTAGTGTCATGTAGCTTGTCAATATCAGCTTCATAGTCTGCGCAACAGCCGTGTGGTGCAATAACATCTGAAACTTTTCCCATCACATCAGGACCCTTTTCCTCTACAAGCATGCATTTCCCACCACTTGCTTCAATCCAAAAGAGACAGGTATAGCAAAAATAGCCTTCATGAAGATTCGAATCACTGAATCTACGTAGGAAGCTTTTAACTTACTAAATTTCTTAAAGTTGGTAAGGTTATCTGCTGCTCCCATAACTTCTTTAATTTTTTCAGTTACTTTTGACAAATCTTTTTTCTCCGATCATAATTATGCACCTAACGAGTCTCCGTCTCATTAGGATGCCACAACGTACAAACGCCATGAGGCGCTATGGTTCCAGATTTGAGTTCTCTTACATCAGGACCTCCATCTTCAACTAATGCACAATGATTACCTTCTTTGATAAAATATGTGTAATTGTAGCAAAAATAACCTGCATGCAAATCTGCTTTCTTAAAAAAATCAACTTCAAGATGTCCGATGTAGCCTTTGGGAGCTTTGGATACTGCTTATCACTTTGAATTCGAGAAGAGTTACCATTACTTGCCATGTGCTACATTCTTTCTTCTATACTGAGAACATTCATGTTCCTATTTCTCAATAATTAGAATGTTGTCTGTAATGTATTAAATGGTTATAGAACTTTCGATTAGGGTTTGTGAGTTCACGGCCAGCAACGAAAATCATTTAGAACATTCCATTCTACGTAATAGCGAAATGCCTAAATCGCTTATTAATCCTGTCTGTCACATCCTTAACTGACATTGCTCGGATAAATTGTCTACCTTCTCTGTTTTCAAAATCTTTCTAGGAAGTCAAGTACTTCTAGCATCGTTTAGGTTCTGATCTCTAAATATGCTCATTGGGGAGTTACCAAGCTAAAAGAATAATGAACAACATTACTTGACTGTCTATGTAATTATGTTAGCAGGTACAATATTGTAAATTGAGATGCTGTTACGATAAAAACTCGACCACCTACATTCCTAGATACCAGACATACTTTTTTTTAATAATGGTGCATTAGTCTCTACTTTAGTATGGTTATGGTTAGCACTGGATAACAGTAATAGACTCCTTGAAGATAAACGTATGATTTAGCCTCGAACGAATCAACTAGGTGATAGCCCGATATGTAATCCCTTATATGCAAGTTATAGATACTAAGAAGTGAATATCAATGAAATTCAACTTTTTTGGCAGTAAGAAGTTCAAGTGTACTATATGTAAGGAAAGTTTCAAAACAGAATCAGAGCTGGGAGAACACAACATACAAAAACACGGAGCTAAAAAGTAAAAAGTGTAAACCCTAATCAATTACATGATAAAAAATCTTAGAACTTGTAGAAATTGTGGAGTCATTTTCGACTTAGCACGTAGGCCACACAGGGATTGCCCATTGTGTCATCATGGGGAGCATCTCCCCTTAGACGATGAAAAATTCCCTTGAAATCATTTTTTACCCTCATATCTATTCTTTTGACTTCGGGGTCATAAATGCAAAGTACCCTTCAAGCTCGTTGGATAAACGACTAATTTAGCAGCATGACTAGTTACAACATCTAGTCTTTCGTGCGGAAAATGATGTCTATCCGCTTCATTATAATCGTACCAATAAATTAGATTCAGATTTTTAGGACTGTTATCTTTTATTTATACTCCTTAGCACTCTACTTGTCATTTTGGCATATTCGTCTTTAGGTTTTTGATTGAGCAAGGTTCATCAGTCTGATCCATATTATGACTAATTAACATAAACTGCTCCAAATTAATTCCAAAAGCAAAAACCGAGATTTGCAATATTAGCTGAAACACAATGATATTGTCGTACTGGAGATTTTTATTTCAACTTCATTTTTCCTCAATATTTCATAAAAAATATGCTCAATTATTATCTTGTGATATAATGACCAATTCTCACCCAAATCATGTTTGAATATAACTATATCGTGCCAATAGTTGTTGTCTTCTTTCGATTTCCTGTAATCTTGTTGATAATGCGACAAGCTGATCTGATAGGGTTCGAGGTTCTACGCTATTAGGTTCTATGGAATAGTGTACTTCAGAGCATTGTTCCATCCTAGTAATTAACCATGACAAGAATAATTCTAAAGTCAGGTTACCTTTCATAAACAATACCGTTTCATGTATTGTATTCTTGGCTACATTGTTTGCCAAGTCAAAAACTTGTTGCTTTGTCATTATATTCTGAAAAATCTCTGAGAGGATTGGTCTTGCAATAGGAATCATTCCAACTTTACTTGCAAGCATATCCCAATCAACATATTTTCTCAATATGCTATTGATTTCTGCGTTGAAACTAGTATTATTGTTTCTGGCCTGCAAATTTATTTTCCTAATTATATCCTCATCTAGTCGAAATGATTTGGTTACGCCTTTTGTCTTCCTTGTATTACCTCTTAACACGTCGCTGAAGGGATACTGTCACTTACTTTAAGAGTATCACTCTTCAACAAAACTGCTGTT
>JAICVW010000068.1 GCA_025935105.1 Nitrososphaeraceae archaeon | reverse complement strand
ACTATTACAGGAAGGTATATGGATCACCGATAAATGCAACCTCATAGTAAGCTCGGTAAATCCTGGGAAAGATATTTGAAGTCGGAAGCGGAACAACACTTCCAGGAGTTAGCATCCATTACATACGAGATATTTACAGGAAGAACAAAGTATTCTGCTAAACATGAAGAACTTTTCGTGAAATTACTCAGAAATGACATGAGTTGGTTAATTAATGATATGATCTGGTTTAACGACAAGTTAGAAAAATAATTTATGCCCTTGCACCTTGAACCGTTTATTCGAGCACAATCTGCACTGAAATTGTCTCTGATGTATCTTTTAGTTTGTTATTACTAATCAGTATTGAGATCTGTTGCAATCAGTGCTTAACTAGTAAATAACGTCTTTAGTAATAACAACCAACGAAACATAGGCACTGGTTTTACAACTCAGATGGTGAGATATCTAAGAACATGCATTACCCGTGTCGGATGTGTAATTACCTATTTGTTCCATAACTTGCATGTGAGCCAGAACAATAACCACAGTAATCATTAGTGGCTGTTCTTCCATGACATATACATTGGCATCTAGAGCCAAATCCTGATGAATAATTTCTTTTTCTCAAACACTAGATTGTTGTGCTTCAATCCTATTTAAATCACCAACGTATTACCCAATCAATTAAGCTGTACTGTATCACAAAGCCACTGTTATACTTGATACATTAAAATTATGCGATATTTACCAAGGCATCTGTAAGATTAAGTTTATTCCATTGTTTGTTCAGCCTGTTAGGATAAAAATACTATCGTTATCAGCTAAAAGCTGTCATTCCTTGATAGAAATGAGTGTTTTATCATTACTTCCAAGACGTCTTACATATAACCTAGTTTGATCTATGATATCATGAGTGTAATTATTTTTGATACAAAATAGTTTTCCGATGACGGAGTGGCATGTAGAACATATGAAAAAGATTGTTATTAAATTTGTAACAGGACTATCAGAGAACGCTACAAACTGGGAGAAACGGCAAAATAAACGTTATGGTAAGATTTCGATCGTTTGTAGGCAGATAGAATATGATATCAAGCATGGAGTTACAACTCAACAGGTTCTAACGCATATACAAGACATTCAAACACAATCAAATGTTAACATACTAAAGGATGAGAGCTCCTTAAATAGATTAGACCAACTTAAAGAACACTTTGCCCCATCAATGGAGAAGAATTTTGCATGGTGGCGGTAAAAGTTGTGAGCTGTGCCAATTATTCCATCTAACGAATCTTCAACCACTAATCACATCCCAGCCACTTCTCAAGGCAATCCTGCAGGATTTAACAAGAGAGACAAAGAGATATGTTTCGTTAGGGCATTAGAGCTGTTGTGTCTCTTTTGTTGACATAGTTGATTCTATAAGGATTACCTCTATTGATAGTTCACAAAAAATTAGGAAATATTATGAAATTTTTCTTAATACAATGGCTGCAATAGCCAGAAGTCTGCGGGCTAAAATACTAAAAAATGTCGTATACCAAAGATACCACGAAGTAAAGTAATATCGCTACTTTACAAGCGACACTGTAGTTAGTAAAATTACCGTCTATCCTTCTAGTTAATCCGGCAATATAACGACTGGTATACCAGTTCCTCCCGGGAGGGAACCCGTTTTTGGACATTTAATTAAAGCAATTGCTTTACTTTATTTTTGACCGCATTTCCAGGTTTGAACAGAGTAGCCTGCTCTCTTCCTTCTGCCCTACTCCTTTCTATCTTTGAACCCTTGCAGTTGGTATAGTTGCTAATCGAGCAGATACCTTTGTGATCTCTTAATCTGTAATTCAATTTCTTTAACAGTTTGTGAATGTATGTCTATTAGATTTCGGATTTGTTTTCGCAAATGTTCGAGGCTCATCTTTTCTGTAAATAAATATCGAGGATGTTCTTCTTCTTGTATGTCCGCAACTGAATTACGAGGATGTTCTCTTATTGCTTCTTCTCCTACTCCTTTTTCTTCTTCATGTTGATTTTGATCTATTTGCATTTCTTTCTTTTTGAGTCTGAACCATTGCATAATATCTGCATGATCATCATTAACA
The DNA here is from genome assembly GCA_025935105.1 of Nitrososphaeraceae archaeon. Taxonomy (GTDB): domain Archaea; phylum Thermoproteota; class Nitrososphaeria; order Nitrososphaerales; family Nitrososphaeraceae; genus Nitrosopolaris. Next base: position 7,084 of record JAICVW010000068.1, on the reverse strand, counting down.
AGTCCAACTCCAATACCAGTAAAAATTGCTGCTACACTTGCAGCAGGAGTAGCTCCCCTTAAGAATAAAGAAGATAACGCTAGTATCGTACCTATCTCTCCATGATGTATTCTTCTATTGAATGCATATATCTTTGTAGGATGTGATGATCTATACCTTGAACTCCAATAAGATGTTAAAATCTCAGCTGCCGTTATACCTAATATAAATCCCTCTCTGATACCCAACGCACACAGGAATCCGAACAATACCAAACATGAACTGTTATGACCGCTATAATAAAGTTATATAAACGAGACCTATTTTCATCTATATTCATCACCGCAATCTCCAATCATATTAAATAAATTATTTGATTTTGTACATACAGCATCTATATCATCATAATCTGACTTATCCAAACTAAAGTTGAATGTCTGCATGTTACTACTTCTATGATCAACTATTCCAAGTCTAGCACCAATGATAACTCCTGCAACTGCTGGCTTATCAAGAATATATTTGGTTGCTACATTTACAATATTGACTTTGTGTTTCTGTGCTATTTTATCTAAAGTCGATAAAAGGTCTTGGAACAAATTCCATCCACCCCATGCGTCTATCATTTTTTTGTATTTTCGTAGGCTTAATGTATTTAATTCAGAAGTGGATGGTTCTTGTTCTTTTAAGTATCTCTCTGACATAAGTCCCCCACAAATACACCCATATGCAAGAAGATTGATATTGTGTTTTAGACAAAATGGTGTCATCCTAACTTCTGGTCTACGATCTATAATTGAATATTGAACCTGGTTTGACACAATTTGTATCTTTGAATCTATCATCATCTGTATACGTTCAGTATCAAAATTCGTAAGACCTATGTGCTTGATTATCCCCTTATCCCGTAGATCCGAGAGGTACTTGAGTGCATCCATATAATATGGATTATTATAATCCCACCAGTGGAATTGAAGTAAATCTAGTGAATTAACACCCATCCTACGAATTGATTTTTCTATGCTTTCATTAACGATAGAACGTGTAATTGTATGCGGCTGTGGCACCCATTTTGTTAATGCCTGAATTCTGTTCAGTTCTTGTTCTCCCTTTAATTCAGATACTCTACGTCTGAATAGTCCGATAAAATCTTCTGCTGGGCCATAAATATCCGCTAAATCCCACGTAGTAAGGCCTGTCTCGTGATATCTCGTCATATCGTCGATTGCCAATTCGCTATCGATATATCCATGTCCACCTGCAACTTGCCACATACCATTGACTATTCTACATATTTTCAAATCAGAGGCGAGTTGATAGTAGCATTCATTCCTTATAGTATCCATTCTAGCTTATTCTATGTCCTTGTGTCATAAGTATCAAACGCAAAAGCTGATGCATACTTAAATATTCAAAACAAAGCCTTGATACAGAAATTATGCAGGTGTATTCCAGTCATCAACCGGTCAGGATTGGACAATAAACCCAATTGAAGAAAGAAAATAACAGTCTACAATCATCGTTACGACATACATAATTCTGTAACATATATAATTAAATGATGATGATAAGGCGGGTGATTGTTTGAATTGATAAATGATACTGCGTCAAAATCATCCCTTACCTCTGCAAAAGATATTGTGCAAAGAGTTGAGGCTCTTGATTGGAATCACATTTCACAGGACCTTGACTGTTATGGCAATGCAATTATACCGAATCTACTCAGCTTAAATGATTGTGATGCATTGGTCAATCTATATTCTGAAGGCAGTATTTTCCGTAGCCGAGTGGTGATGGAGCAGCATGGATTTGGACAAGGAGAGTACAAATACCTTAGCTATCCATTACCTGATATCATTGCTAGTCTTAGGACTACCCTCTACCCACATCTAGCACATATAGCCAATCATTGGAACGAGATGATGAATATTATTGATGTTAGCTACCCAGAAAAACATGCAGATTTTATCGCACGCTGCCATGATGCCGGCCAGCTCAAACCAACCCCACTGCTGCTCAGGTACGGCAAAGATGATTACAACTGTCTCCATCAAGACCTGTACGGTCAACACATCTTTCCTCTTCAACTTACAATTCTTCTATCAGAACCACAACGTGACTTTATGGGTGGAGAATTTGTGCTTGTTGAGCAGCGGCCCCGTATGCAATCTCGTCCGGAAGTCGTACCACTCAGACAGGGTGATGCAGTTATTTTTGCTGTTCATAACAGACCTGTAAAAGGTACTCGAGGTAATGTCTATCGTGTCAATCTCCGCCATGGCGTAAGTCGCATTCGTTCGGGACACCGTTATACATTAGGTATTATCTTTCACGATGCAAAGTAAGAAGACTGGCCTATGTTCTTTTCTTTCCGGAAGCAAAGCGAAGTTTTTGAACCTTTACCAGGGGATGTTTCTTAACCTCTTCTTGATTATCCCGGTCTGCCTCCCAGGATAAGCGTGTACGTTGGTTTGAAACTCTAGCAATTGACAGTCATCAATCACTTGATAATCATTATCATATACTGACTACAACAACTATGTCTTACAAAGCAAGGTAGAAGAACTTGAGATGATAAATCAATCTCTCAGAAGTCGTGACAAACTAAAAGATGATGCTATATCACAATTATCAGATCAACTTGTGGCATTATCAACAAGATTACAGGAAATTGAAAGAAGACAGCAGCTAATGACATAATAGCTCTGGCAGACGTACTTTCCGACTGTTGAATCTGATAGGATATCACGTGCAACTAAAGAAGGAAGTAGGAAGAAAAGAAATTATTCATTTAGATTAGGCTGTCCTCAATCTAACGATATTGAAGTCTACATTCCCGTTCCACAAAGATATACATGTAAATAAAATATAGCATAAAGTAGTTATATGTCATGGAACAGAAAAATAGATATTGTAGTACCAAAACAGGCCACTTCTCAAATATGCAATTTAACAGCTCAACGATGAAGAACTTGCATATCATGTCCGCCACGCCCATGAATGAAACGGCTAAATAAGAATATTTTGCACATCCTATATAAAATTGCATAAAGATAGATAAACCTCAGCCAGTGAGTGACATATGCCAATAGTGACAGTAGTAATGTTTAGTGGTAGAACACAGACAGAAAAGGATAGACTGGCCGAAGCAATTACTGAAGATATAATAAAGATTCTAAAAGTAGAGAAAAAAGAGGTAATAATAGTAATTCAAGAAGAGCCACGTGGGAATTGGTATGCATCAGGTATTCGGATATAGGACGAAATTAATTAGCAGCATACGGCAAGGTGGCTATTCCTAAGCTTGTGGAAGTGGGCAACGATTCTTGTATAGCAGATCCCAGTGTTAAGCGCCTTCGAGGTATGGAAATGCTATCTATTCCATTGGAAAACGGTTTTTATCATCTAGGGGAAAAATCCTGTCCACCTATTACGATCGGTATGCGATGGATACTGGCTTTTTATAAAACCAATGCAGCCGGTTAGCATCATATCTATTTTAAAGGAGAAAATTTATTGGCCGAACCCTTTACTACAACTCAAACTAAAAATCTGATACATCCAATCAAAATTGGGAACATATAGATGAGAAATCGGCATTCAAGCTAGAGGTAATGATAAAGTAAACAGATATCTTTTCAGGCCAACAAAAATGGTAAGAATCTCAATACTCGGTTCTCCACTGTGCTGATGTTTATGTATCGCATCTATTTGTAATTTTCTAGTGTTTTAAACCGAGAAATTACAAGGTGAGCTAAGGAGAGTGCTTGGAGAAGAGCAAAATAAGCATGACCCACCTCCGCAGCCACACCAATATGGCCGCCTGGTGCTACAAAACCAAATAACTTCTGAAAAGTGCCCTTAATGAATTCACCTTTGCTATCACTATCGAAAAACTTTTTCCAGTCTGGATATTTTGCTTTGTATGGATTTCCTTCATTGTTTATTTTATCCACTTCCGTTATGAAGCCTGCTTTTTTAACTTGGCTTCCTAACGATTCTAGGGTCTTCCTACACCTAACTAGAACGTCTTCCATATCACCCATTGAATAACTTTTCCAAGCAAAGTTTAGCATGTCTATAGCCTCATTCAACTTTTTGTATTCTAATTTAGGAATTTCAACTAATGCTACATTCTTGTACTTTATATGCGGTAGGATATCTTCAACCCAGGTACTCTTTGGTATTGTTGTACCACTAAGAGGAATTTTATATTGCTGGATTGTTACAGGATTTCCTTCCACAAATGATTGAAATTGTAGATAAAATTCCAGAGAAAGATTATCTCCACGCCTTATTTTTTCGATTTGTGATAATGTATAGTTGTCCATCATTAAGCGGAAAGTAAGAGAAGATTTATGTTCTGGAGGATCTATTTTCCACACCTGTTGTAAAGTCTCTGACCTTGCATTCCCTATAACTAGCATGCTATAATTATCCTTTTTTATTGAAATTTGCAGATCAAGGTTACACACTGTGTTTGGAGCAGGGTCTTCATCTTCCTTACGTCTACTCGATCGCTCAAATACCAATTCAATTGTTGGTGCAACATAATTTTCTTTTGCAGTCACACCCTCAAACTTGATTTCAAATTCTTGACCAGGCAGATAAAATGGCAAACGGTTTAATAGATGACAAGAACGATATTTATTTTTTAATTGATGCGAGGTTAGCACCGAGAGTTTATTATGGTTACTAGTTCTCTACCCTGCCTTAATCAATTAATGGTTAAAATTATATTCAATTCGTAACTAAACACGAACCAAGTTTAAAATGGAATGCTCCGTCTGAAAATAACTCATTAAATTGGCCCAATTCTGATAGTTCGTAATAGATATCTCGTTGCTACGGATGGTTGGAAAGTGAACGCACATCTTGAACCCGCCTAATGCTATTCTAGGTAACTTCACAATTACTTCAGCACCATTATAATTTTCAACAAATGGTTTTGGTATACGATATCTACTCATTCCACCTTGGGATGTAACTATAATATGGTCATTATCCACTGCTACAATATTTCCTACAGATTGGTTATCCTCACATCTTACATTTTTGTTGACTACTTTATCCCAATCATGTACCGGTTCTGACATCAGAATCTACCATTTTTCAGTTAATCCTACGTAGTAATAACGGTAACGGCAAAAAGGATAAAGTTTACCCTTTGAAGAGCACTTGAGAGAAGAAATGATAGAGACAAAGAAAGTTCTTAGAGTCCATAGAAGCACATGAGGAGATGCTCAACTGACTTTGTCCTATCGCTTGCATGGGTTTATGGGCAAGAGAATAAAAACATGATACAAGTCAACATTACATGGTAAACTCTGTTTATTACCTACTGCATGCATCATAACAACTGCGGTATACCAACAATAACAACAACAGACAGGCTTTAACTGGCTACAACTCCAACCATGTATGGTTATAGCCCGTTTTGTTTGCCTATCTTATACCAGTACAAAGAGGTCATATCTAGTTCCAGACCATATTAGGCCATGTGTGATAAGGAGGGCCACGCATGGCCTTCTCTCTATTTATTTAATACAGCGGAAAACATTGCGAAAGTTGACGCAGTCAGTCAAACTACTGGGATCTGGATCTGGGACTGGACAGATTAATGACACCACGGGTGGTGTGGGATCTACTTCATCAGCTAGTTCTGGCGGTTCTCAATCGAGTTGTTCTTCTAGCTCTGCAACAAGTGTTGGAGGAGTCGTAACTAGTTCAAGCAGTCAATCACAGCCAGGCAGCTGTCCTTAACTTTTTCTTTTTTACATTTAAAAAATCATATTCTTTCTGTAACCTAAGTTTGTCCTCTTCAATGTCTGCATGTATGATTTGTCTGAGTGTTTCACGTCTGACTGAGAATCGTTTTTGTTTTGGAACTGATGAATCAATGGACACATAAAACATATGTCTGCAACTGTGGCAGTAATAAAGTTGTCTTATATCAAGTCCAAACTTTTTGACGTTTTTAACAATCCTGTCACCAAAGCACTTTGGACACTTCATATAGGTAGGTAGGTCTCTTGCGATTTTTATTTACCTTAGGTTAGTTATTAACGAGTAGGGTAGAAAGAATTCGACCTATAGAGGATATTATTGGCAAATAGAAAATGTCCAAGTTGTGGTAAGGAATTAGTAAGATATAGGAACGAAGCAAGGAGTTCCTTTCTTAAGAGAAAGTATTGTAGTCGTGAGTGGAAGCATACAAGGCTTGAAAATTGAGACTATTCCACTTGAAAAATTGCTCCGTGTCTGACGGTTGTCCAGTGTCATTATGTAAGGCAATCTGAAGAAAAGTACACGCACTTACTTCGTGGTTTTGTTTGTTTGTACCAAACCGTTGTCGGTTGGTCAACCACGTGCAAAGTTGACCAACTAATCATCACATAGTGTAGTAGAAAGGCTCATGTTAAATTTGATACGACGATATCATCAAATCTAAGTGAAGTGTCCAAACGAATGTCACCATTGTTTATTATATAAGCCAGATTTCTGGATAGTTATAGCCCACAACATGATGCTAAGATGACATTTGTTATGACACTTGACTTATCTGCCCAAGTTGATAACTATCCCAGGATTTTGATTAAGGCACCTAGTTCAGGTTCATCTAATTTCTTTTGACACCTTATGGGCTGCCCTTACACTTGACTTCCTATTTGTCTCCACGCTCGGATCAGTTATAGTTAAACAAAATGATGGTCCCTCAACCTCAACACCTTCTGGTGGCACTTCAACTCCTATAGCCCTTAATTTTCGCTGTTGAAACCAAATGTTCCTTCACTTATGGGAACAAATCTAGGTTCTTTTCTCATTTTCCTGGTCACGTTTGAGCGGATTCTTCTTTTTTGTGCTCATCTATCTAATACTGTAATATTATTAATGGGAATTTGCAATTTGTCAATTATATTAGGCAACAAATTACCATCTCTTACATGAGTTACGGAAGAGGTTACGGTGGTGGTGGAGGTAGAGCCTTTAACAGAGGCTTTGCTCCAAAACCAGTTGAAGTAGGCAAGCAATACGACGTAGATATCACTGAAATCAGTAGACAAGGAGACGGTATTGCACGAGTGCAAGGTTTTGTCGTATTTGT
>JAICVW010000629.1 GCA_025935105.1 Nitrososphaeraceae archaeon | reverse complement strand
ATCTCTTACCACTACTCTTCTTGTATAACTAGATTTTCGAATTTCCAATTAACTCTTGTCTGCGGTAGCCTTAAAATTTGTTTCTGGTAATTAAAAAGTTATTTTAATAAATGAAGTTCGTTTGCTAAACTTTCAATTAGAGTACAAGCTTCAGCCATGGCAGACTTCTTTTTTAAAATTCTAAGCTTTAACGTATGCTGGTAGCTTGGCTTATATTTATTTATGTTACCTAGTTTTAAATCTTTTAAAAATTCATACTCCTTTTGTGTCAGTACTTGGGAACGGTTCTTTTCATATTTGCTGCTTGTATTGCCCCTCATACTTCTGTATTTCAATTCGATCCAAAATCTGGATGGACCAAACAAGCATTAATACTTTGATCATTGTTCCATAAAGGAACTTAATGATGATCCAAGTTATGTCGAACCTGTTAAGAAGAGCTGGTTGCCATACAAGAGGAACAGTAGGAAGATGGAAGATGTTTGACAATATACTAGGGTATGAAGGAATCAAGCGTACGTTTGTCAGATCTCTAAACTCTGAAGAACCAGTGCATATACTGCTAGTTGGACCACCAGGACAGGCAAAAACACTGTTCTTAAAATCCGTACTGGAAACATTCAGGGATAAGGCATTTTTTACTGTAGGTGGCAACGCAAGTAAATCGGGTATGATTGATGTGTTGTTTGACATGCGACCCAAGTATCTGCTCATAGATGAGATAGAACATTTGAAATCAGAATACCAGACTATGTTGCTTTCGTTAATGGAGACTGGAATAATAACTCAGACGATGCAAAAAAAACCAGACAGACGTATTTGAAAAGCTGGGTATTTGCAACATGTAATGGTGCAAAGAAACTCTCAGAACCGTTGCTTAGTAGATTCAGAGTTATGTATCTGAATAAATATGATTTCTCACAATTCTATGGGATATCAGCCAAGAAGCTGTTGACTGAAGGGCTTTCTGACCTTGCTGCAAATGAAATTGCAACATCAGTATGGGAACAATTACCAAATCCTAGCATAAGAACCTGTCTACAAATTGGACGCTTAGTAAAGTATGAACCGAATATAGAAATGGCGATTGCAGATGAGCTTCAGAACTTTAAGGAATATGGTGGAGGGTAAATGATGAAGGTAATGGGTACTTCAACAGACACCAGAGCTCGTATACGGTTCAGGGGATGTTTTGAGTGTAACCCCTATTCGGGAGATGTGAAGAGTAGATAGATCATAGTAATAAAGTAACCATCTTGATATGCATTATAAGACCATTAATTTGGTCTCTTGCTAGACTAGCTACATCAGATCAGAGTATAGTTAGAACCCCGTGGTCTGAGTGATACAACTCTCATGAGTGGTACAATCCATGTACGCTGCACAGCTTTTATTGGCTGATATGAAATGAGCATCCAGGTACCGTTGATCGGTTCAATTAAAGATCCAGATTTGCCTTCTAAAGCAACTTTTAAAGCTTTGAAGAGATTTTACAGGCTCTGACTTTGACGTATTTGTTTTATTTACCGATGTATCAATTCAGGATTTTTCATATTCAAAGATCGAAGTGATTGATCAAAAGTAGTAAAATTTAGCCATGCAAGACTCAAGTATGAAGGAATCGACATCACAATCAACATTATTGTAGAGCACGCAAGGAAGAACATAAGCAAATTTTGAACCAAATTATTTTCGAATCTTGAGACGAAGGTATCATATTATATCAAGTGGGTCCAATAATAGACATGACTACTACAATAATTAAGTCCTGGGGATTTCCTTGGTGGCTACTTCCATTCCCAAACTTTCAAGCGAAAGTTACCTCCTTCGTCGATGTCCAACTCCCACACTCCAGGCAAGCTATTTAGCCTTAATTTCGGCGAGGAAGCCCGCCAGATAACTCCACCACGCCAGCTCGCCTTTAGGCCACTTAGGTCAAAACATTAAGAGAATAGAAAGTAGAGACAGTGACTATCAAATATAATTGGATTGACAGTTGTAATGATAATGAGAATATGGGTTGTGAACATGGTCTTTACCTAGGGACATCAATAGCCCCCTATTACCACACAAGCAGGCAGGCCGGTGTGTCAAGCCCGCTAAGACATCGGGAGAGCTTCTGGATATATATTACCACGTCTCCGTTAACAAGATTAGAACGATTAGAATGATCGATTATCAATCTAGATTATTACCATTATCTACCCTACAAATAAAAGAAGTGAGACCTCAAAATTGAGAAGTGAATTCAATTCGTCCCATCAGTACAATCCAGGAAATTGAGATCAATTGATAAATAACAAAACTATTCGAGTATTAATGGTGACAACTGAATATCCACCTATGCCAGGAGGTGTAGGCAGGTATACAGCCAAGTTAACCAATTCTCTCCTGAAAACT
>JAICVW010000602.1 GCA_025935105.1 Nitrososphaeraceae archaeon | reverse complement strand
CAATAGCCATTGGTTACTTTCTTCTTCTTCTCTTGCTGGCCCTTTACCTCTATTAGTTCTAATTAGTGTAAATCTACCTTTCAGCTTTTGGCCAAATAGAGCAAATGTAATTTTTCCACTTTCCAGCTGCTTCGATAGACTATACTCTGTTGTGTAGGTGCCAGTATCCCAAACTATTACAGTACCAGCACCATAGTTTCCTTTAGGAATTACTCCTTCAAATAACAAATAATCTAATGGATGATCCTCTGTCATAACAGCAAGCCTCTTAACTTTAGGATCAAGTGAGATCCCTTTTGGTACTGCCCAAGATTTCAACACACCATCTTTTGTTTCCAGTCTAAAATCGTAGTGTAATCTACTTGCTTCATGTTTTTGTACCACGAATCTTAAACTAGTGATAGTGGTCGTGTCAGTTTTCTGTCGACTGTGTTGTTGATCTATGCTTCCAGATGGCTCTGGAGTCCTTGAGAAATTTCTTTTTTTATGGTATCTTTGTAGTGACATTTTTCATAGGATATCGTTGTTTGTTGAAATTACCAAATGAGTGTAGGACTGTAATTTTCTTCTTTTCTTTGCCATCGTCCACTAAACTCGTCCTGTAGTTATGCTCCAATTATATCATTTTGAGGGTGCTTACACCTACATTTGCAAGCGTCAAGACCATGTACAGAAAACTTGTGATGACATCGTAAATAGTTACAGATTGGTTCCGCTTCTTTACCAAATACGTCAACGGCCTTATTTGTCAAGCGGAAATTGCTATTCTCTTTAGAAAGATGCAGTTTCTCCTTCTCCTCCTTTCCTCTCTCTCGATTGATCGTCATCGAATGAGAGTGCGATGAAAAATAAGGGGCCAATCTATCGATCGCCATTGGTTTATCAAATAATAATTCGAATTTTTCAGATTGTTCCATCCCCCAATGGCAGCTCCAGCAAAAACCACACTTTACACAGGTAAACTCTGTTCTATTATCACAGGAGTTGCAATTTCTATACTCGGAATCTAAAGTATCTCGAAGGTATTCATGTGGTTCATGTTCATGAGAGAAAGCTGATTCTAAGATCACTTGCTAGTCACTCACCCACATCTCTAATAATGCATAAAATAGAAGTATGGAATACTGACCACCCTTTCCTTCCTCTTTTTCTGCCACTATGGTTACCATTGCGAGCAGACCTAATCTAAATTGTTCAAAATGATATATACTATTTTTAGAACATTGAAATGTGACATAAATCATAATCTTGTTCTATGAAATGAGTATGAAAAAGTCTTCGGAATTCACTTAAACTTCACTCTAGTTTCCCTTCAGTTAGTGGTCTTATTGGAACTTGTTCTTTATGCACTTTGAGCTTTTTGAATATGTCAGCTGATGACGATTCTGCAGTTTGATTTTTATCATATTTGATCTCAATTCCTATCTCTTTCTTTATGACATCTTGTCCTTCCCTGGCACCAATAAGGATTATCTGAGCATTTTGGTAGTCTATAAGTTTAGTATCTCTGGATAGAGGAATGAAATTCTCGGTTTCACTTAATTCCTGTAGTAATTCTTTTGGATATTTCGGTGTTTGTTCAGTGCTAGGATATCCTGCTGGAACAGGTATTTTAGGATTAATAACTGAAATCACATAGCTTGCTTCTTTTTCTATACCTAATTCATTTTGAGCTTGACCAGGTTCATTTGGGATTTCCAGAATATAGGCAAGCTCGGCATGAGTCTGATGCTTCACTATAGCATATTTACCTTCTCCAACTGGCCTTGCAACATCACCCTGTCTAAATTCATCTAAGTTCTTTTGTAAGTTCGTTAGCATCTTGAAATATACCTCCTACTCTAGCCCAATATCGCTCTGATGCTCTAGCTTCACTTTTTCTAATCTCTGGAAGTGATTTCTTACCTATAACAAATAATCTGTATAGCTGTTTTTGTTGTGGTTGTGGCGCCATCACCATAAAAAATCGTCTGACATCGTTGATACTTTTTACTTGTTCCGATCCTACTTTTGGTCGATAAAAAAAGTAAATATCTCCATATTCTAGCATTTGTGTTTGTTCCTGGTTCGTTGCAGTTGTGTTTCGAGAAGCCATATTGATTTTGTGGCTAGTATGTTTTATAAGAGTTGAATACTAATTGGGGAGGGAGAGAGTGTTGTATGATAAAAGTCGTACATCAAAGTCCTTTTGTTTTCTTATCCATCTCTCGGATGTTCCTAACCATCTCTTTTTGTGCCTCGGTTAGTTTACTAGGTATTTCCTGTTCATAAGACTTAATACGCTCTTTTGTTTGAATTGTTGGCCACAACTTCCACAAGTCCATATCTTTTATTGAAGTGATCAGATGTACATTAACTGATCTAGTTAGTCTGATTTGACAACTGTTGGAAAATAATTTTCTTCATAGTGTGACTTCCCATAATAGAACAGACATGGCCGATTGCCAGATCGTTTATGAGTCTGGCCACATTTGCTTAATATTTTCCTATGAACTCATCTGGAAAGTAATTTGACATACTACTTGAGACTTTCTCACCAGTTTACCTATAGCTTTGATTGTGTTTTATTACGATAGTGAGGTT
>JAICVW010000171.1 GCA_025935105.1 Nitrososphaeraceae archaeon | reverse complement strand
TAATACTTCAATTATTGCTTTGTCGTTGGAACGTATCCAAGAAAGCCACTTAGCCATCTCAATCTCAGTAATTCCAATTATCTATTGCTCATATAGAAATATATCGTAATCGGTTCTGTAGAATACATATTTACAGATGATAAGCGTTATGATAGTGAAATGAAGAGATCATGTTCCGGTTAGGGAGAGAACTACTACATGGGTATAGAATAATGCCTGTTCGATACAAACATGTTACAATATAAGACCCATGGGATATACAGAAAACAGAAAACAGAAAACAAATGAAGTGTGGTTATTCTAAGCTATTATACAATCAAAGGAACAAGAAAAATGAAACGATTGTTTCGGTAATAAAACGTTTATTTGGAGAACATATTAGATCAAGATCGATGAGAACACAGAACAGAGAAATATCATTTATATGCATAGCCTATAACATCCATAGGCTAACAAACCTTACTCTAATAATTGATGGTTTCTACAAAGCCCGTCAAAACATATAGCTCTTCCATTTCATACTATTTGTTTTATCCTTAGGCTAAACACGTCTCCATCTCTGTATAATTCGCCTATTGCCCTAAATTCTGATCCTTTTCTAAGTAATTCCCGAGGGCCTTCATAATCATAGTGATTTAATTTTGCATGCCATTTATTGTTCACAACTACTAATGCTCTGCCGTGGATAATCTTTACAACGTATACTTCATACATGCTGCCGGATATCTTTACTATATTCTCAGAGAGAATAACTCTATCATCGCCAATCCACTCAATCCTCTTCAATTTTTCCAGCCTTTTCAAGGCTTCTAATAATACAGAATCGTCAATTGAGTAAGTCTCTTTAATTGTATCTACATCTAACCCCTGTGTACCGCTTTTAGCTATTAATTGATGAATCCTTCTTGATGCTGAGTCCACTTGTTTCTTATATTCATTAGTAAGTGTATAAGATTCGCTTGAAAGCAAATCCATTTTACTTTTATCTTTCAATCTGACTAAATTTGCATTTAATTCAAATGGGACGCGTTGGATCGTATCATCTGTAGAGATACCATGCTGTGATGATAATGTTTTATCTATTTTTTTATCCAAGACTTTTCGTCTTGATTCATAGGAAGAAATTTCTTCAGGAGTCATAGGATTTGGCGAGCTAACTTTCCTGCGAATAAAAGTCAATGAGGAGCTTATACTAGAAACTATTTGTTTCATTTTCTCGATACGTCTCTTGCTGGCGTAAAGGTAACGTTCATCAATAGTATTCTTTGTGGCAAGTATTACCACGGTACCAGCTGATTTTCTGCCTGTCCTACCCCTTCGTTGTATGTATCTTATCTCGCTAGGAATTGGCTCATAAAATACAACTAGATCAACTTGCGGTATATCAAGTCCTTCTTCAGCAATTGATGTTGCTACCAAGATATCAAACTCACCATTTCTAAATGATTCAAGTACAGCCGATTGTTCCTCTTGATTCATACCCATGTCAAGCTCTCTTCTGGCTTGACCCACAAACCTGGCTGCCTGCAGGCCATTTTCGTTGAGTGTTTCGACTATTCTTTTAGCAGTATCCCTATAATGGGCAAAAACTAGAACTTTTGGTCTCTCAACGGCTAATGCGACCTGCTTGTCTGGCTGTGCATCCATATTATTAGTATTTTTTTCATCAGACTTAGAATGATGTTGCTTTAGGATGTGTATTAGATAGGTCATTTTTGGATGGTCTAATTTCAGAGCATTTATAAAAGTTCGAATTTCTTTTATCCTCCTGTCGTTCAATAGCGACAAATGAGCCTTACCACCATCATTCTCAATCCTATTAAGAAACGCTCTCAGTGAATGAGAGCCCTGACTTTCTATGAGCTCTGCACAATACATGAGGGTAAGTGCTGACGACTGTTGCATTAGAGCTGAATAAAGTGGTCCCCTTAATTCTTCCATTGTGAGTTCAATCTTATATTGAATTTCCTCACCTAGGTTGATTAAATCACGTTTAAATATCCAATTCGGATTTTTTTTCCTTAGCAGTCCTCTCTCTATTAGAAACCTCAATTTCTCTTCAAGCATGCTGCGAAAAGTTGAGCTGACGTATTTGTATTCTTGCGGCATTGTGAACCATTCCCAAGTAGTCTGGATCGGATTGACGTATGGTTTCACAGTTGGATCCTCTTCGTTTCGATATTCGATTTGCTCAATTGATAAATTATTACAGACTTCTTTCACTCTTCCTCTTTCTGAGCCTGGGCTGGCAGTCATTGCAAAAATTGTAGGATTTGATGACTGCCGAAGATAGTACCTTGCTATATAGGTATAAGCATAGTCTTTTACGGCTCTGTGAGCCTCATCAAACACTAGTAAACTAAATTCAGCCAGTGACAATCTATTTTCTACCAAGTCGTTCCTAACTACCTCTGGTGTTGCAAAAACAAGTCTCAAGCCCCCGTTATTCCAAATAGCTAATCTACTTTGAGGTTGGTTTTTTCCAGAAACGATTGCTACCAGATCTTCTGGTACTCGCAGTGACGAAAAAAAGGAGCTCATGTGTTGTGCTATAAGTGGTTTAGTGGGAGCCATAATCAAGACTCTTTTTGATTTATATTTATACAGAAATTCTGCACAAAGGAGTATGGCTATGACAGTTTTACCAAGAGATGTTGGAAGGATCACTAAGGCATTCTTGTTTCTCACAGACTTGAATACAATATCTTGATACATTCTGAATTCCAGAGAGTCTTTTTTGATTAGCGGATAGCTGAAGTACTGAGAGTCATCATATTTTGTGAGTTCGTTCACCGTTCCAAAAGATTAGGTCAGGCTTGTATAAGTAGGTTTAATGGTGACATGAGTTAGATCAAGAGTGCATCCTAGCAAAGATCATATAAGCCATTTGTATTTTAAGATAAAATGGATATAGTTCAGATCCATATTTGCCACTGTTCATTAAATTAAAGACAGTTTACAGCAGAATTTGCAAGAAAAATTAACGAAAATTGTAGAACCATTTCCATTGTCAAGGTTAGTAAATTAAAAGGCTCTCCACACTTCTAGTCTCGGTATTGCATTAGACTTTCGTTCAGAATTGTTCAGTCATTGCATCTGATAATAAATACTCGCTAAATTTTGGCTTATTCGTAACAAAAACCAGTTTGTATCTCGTGTTGAACGTGATATGGACAACACATTCAAATAGACCACTGGATAGCAAATCTGGTTGTAACATATAACAAATAAAGAGATGGGATCATAATAGAGATGAATGTACCTTATATGCGAAATTACTTTAGGGGGAGAAAGTGTTTATTGTAGCTTTGCCGTATGCTATGAATGATATTACAAAACTTCTGGACACTGAAAATTGTAGGATCCCTAGATTTACCTTGAAATAATTGAAGGAACATCTCAGACATGCAGCCACGAAAATATTCAGTTGAAGAAAAAACAAGAAAGAAAAAATCTCAAAGGATTAACCTTAATGATTTAGCGAACACGATACTTTTCTTCGCAGCGTTTTTGGGGATTTGGCAGCTAACATTTATGCTGGGAATATGGCCAAAGGTAGCCCTACCATCGCCAGCAATGGTTGCCCAATCATTTGCTGAATTAAATTTTTCACTAGTTGTTAATATAGCTGTGACTATGTGGCGTCTTTTGATTGGATTTGCAATCTCAATTATTTTAGGAGTTTGTATTGGATTGACTATGGTTAAATTTAAGGACTTTGGGAAAACCATGAGTTCATTTGCAGTAGGGTTACAATCATTCCCAAGCATTGCCTGGGTTCCATTCGCAATTTTATTCATAGGTCTAAACGAGTATGGTATCTTATTTGTTGTAATCATGAGTTCTGTATTTTCAGTAATATTGTCGACTTACAATGGAATAAGGTCTATCCCCCCGATCTATATTCGTGCTGCCAGAAATTTAGGTGCTAAAGGGGTGTCGCTATTTAGGTTTGTAATGATCCCTGCTGCCACTCCTTCATTAATAAGCGGAATTACACAGGCCTGGTCTTTTGCTTGGCACGCACTGATAGGAGCAGAAATACTCATGGCAGCGTCGTTGGGCTTGGGTCACATCTTGGACGTTGGTAGGGAGTTCCAGCTCATGGATCAAATAATTGCATCTATGATCACTATATTCGCAATTGGACTCGTATTTGATAGATTGGTCTTCTCTAAACTTGCTAATAGATTAAGAGAAAGATGGGGTCTCAATCAGAGCAATGAGTGATCTAAAAGTGAATTAAGGCAAGTGAATTCTATAATATCAGTTACTATACCGAGGTACTGAGATCTTTACAGCGAAGGTATATAGTCCAATTGCAATCCTATAAAGTTAACTTGTACTGATGATCACTATGGATATAAGCGCAACTGCAAATAGTATGAGCCATCATTCTGTCTGTTGCTTTGTCATCTGTCAAAGATTGATCCCGAATCGACATGACCATAAGTTAAGTGAATAATCCCATTTGTAATCAATACATTAGATGTCAACATTATTGGTATATCCATCATTGTTTTACTAGCATCTATTCTAATAGGACTAACATATTTCTTATCATGCACAGTTACGTTAAAGCCTAAGAGATTGTACTTCAACTCAGTGATATGAATAGTGGAAGCATAATACTTATCAACAATATTTTCAAGAGTGCTATTTGGAAAAATCAGACTTCCCTCCACACTTACGGTGTATTCAGGTTTCTTGGTTAAGTTCCCAAAGAAGTGTAACAACATATTTCCCAATGGATTGGTATTACTTTGGGCATTTACTTCATAAATACTAAAGTAATAATGGCTAACTGAGGAAAGTGAAAGAATTATCGACAATAACGCTATTATTAGCAGTATATTTGCGATCAACTTTTTTTTAGTAAGGTTATTCCTTGGATCTAAAAGCTGTGTATCTTTTGCGCTGCATGCGCCAAGGGTGTTTGAACCAGAATATAATACTCAAGATATGGACTAAAATAGCAATTGAGGTTATCAACCAATAATTATATTGAGAATAAGTGATTAGTAGTGTGCTGTATAATAAAGTAGATTATTGGCGATTTAAGATTATAAATTTATCGATTACATGAAAGTTGAACAGCCATTTAAAAATATTAGTTACCGTTGCTGTCTTTCCTGACCACAGACATACCGACCTTTCTGAATGGTTCATAGGATATTCTGGTTCTACATACTGGACAAAGAAGGATTCAGAGAAGGCAGAGATATTTCGCAAAGTTGAACTCTAGTGACCTTCCTGAATATACCTCAATTAGAAAGACAAGGCGCAGATATACAAAGTAATGTAGAAGAACTAGAAGAGATAAACCAATCATTAAGGATCGTGACAAACTAAAGGATGATGTTATTGATCAGCTTGTCGCATTATCAACAAGATTACAGGAAATTGAGAGAAGACAACAGATACTGACATAGTATATTATTGTCACAGACCAATTAATCTTTGAAAATTATTCATTGGATCTTTTAGGTGCGGGTTTAGCACAACAATACACATCGATACTATCTATCCTCCGGATACTGTTTATGTTCATCCATTATCCCAACCTTGTCCCTCTAAGAGTGTTATGCGCTAATCAAGTCCAACCATATGGCTGACCCAAAATTATTGACATGCAAACAGGTTCAGCTTGTCTGGTTTCGCAGTATATGGCATTGCGTGAGTGCAGGTACGCCTATTCCATCCTTCAGGTCGCTTGCCGGATGGGTGTGTGTGGGACTAGTGACACCAGAGTGTGAGTTAGACAGGTATCACCAACTAGTCAACGCATATTCTTAGCCAGTCATGAGGATAGAAAGTTGTGCGTTTCTACCATCAATTTTGTTATATTGTACCAAATTCAAACGAAATCCTGAAGTGCGCAAAACGGGAAAATGACTTCTTGCTTGCGCGCTAGAAAAGCGTGCCAAACTACGGGTTTCCGAAAATCCATAAGTCAAAATATATTAGAAATTTTTGGCTAACTCGGGCCGTGGCGTGCTGCGCGAACTGCAGGTCTCACCTTTTTTTTACAGACATGTCTCATGTAAAACTTCTGAATATTCGTGATCCGTATTCACACTAGGCTATTTTCTTAACTATCACTCTGAAACATTCAATATATAAAATATTTTGAAAAATATAATAATGAAAGTCTCAATCCTATTTACTATT
>JAICVW010000061.1 GCA_025935105.1 Nitrososphaeraceae archaeon | reverse complement strand
TGCAAAAAATATTGGTGCTCATGTGGCAACTACAGTCAACGCAAATGATGACCAATATGTTCAAGAATTGGGTGCTGACCAGACTATCGACTACAAGTCGCAGAAATTTGAAGATTTACTGCACGATTATGATGTGGTGTATGATACGATCGGAGGTGATACCTATAAAAGATCTTTTAAAATTTTAAAGAAAGGTGGCATCATCATTTCCATGTTAGAACAGCCAAATTCGGAGCTTATGCAACAATATGATGTTAAAGCGATTTTTCAATTCACTAAGGTAAACAAAGAACGATTGACTAAATTAGCACAATGGGTTGATCAAAACAACATCAGGATAAATGTGGATAGAACGTTTTCATTAGATGAAACCAGATCTGCACTTGACTACCAAAAAAATGTACATCCTAGAGGCAAAGTTGTCATAACTATCTAAAAAGGATGTTTTAACAATATTGTCGGCTATATAGCATCACAGACCAGGCTTTAGTTTTGTAAAAATCTGTTCGATATGATGGTACAGGATCAGATGTATCTAGAGAATTCAGGCGTCTTTGCCGTTTATCGTTTGGCGTTGAGAAGTGATAATGACACTCATATATCGTACACTCCTGAGGCGTTCGTCCAGTCCATGTAGAACGGTTTCCTTTGCGCTCTTTTCACAATGTCTTACCAATTATACTCATGGGTAAAATTGCTACATATCAGAACAAGGAAATTTGAGAACTTTAAGTTTTAACTAGAATTGACGAATACCCTCGGTAGAGATTAATTCCTTGAGCACATCTCTTTTTGATTTTCTAATGCATGTTTGTCATCATTCGGATGAATTGCTGTTCTTATCAACTGAGTGTTCCCCATCACCTTCTTCTCAGGCTCCGTGGGTGCTTAAGAAAGACTAACACATATACATGCCATAATTACTATTAGCACTATGTCATCATCACTACTTACTACTAAGCACTTTGCTGCTAAAATGGAGGAAAATATTAAGAGAATAGAAACTAAAGACAGCGATTACATTAAGAATTCAAATGAAACTAACATACATGATATAAGAACTGCTGTTAGAAGGCTAGATGCAACATACAAATCTTTGCCTAAGAAACTGCGGCGTAACAATAGGATAAGCAGATATATGAATACTAGTAAACAACTTTTCAAACTAAACAGCCAGATTAGAGATTGCGATATAATCGGAGAGAAATTGCAAAAGTACTCCTCCGATCCCATGTATAATAAGCTTTCCGACCTATTGAAAAAAAGAAGAGAAACCAAATTAGCTAGCGGAAGAAAAGTAGCTTTGTCATTAAGAGACAGACATAGACCACGGATTGATGAAAGTGACTTACCTCCAAATAAGTTGGAGGCGAGGTTTAATAGAGTCATAGCTAGACTAGTAGAAAGTATAGAGCTGAGTCTTCCCGTAGTGCTGACAAATCCAGATAAAACTAAAGAGTTACACGAATTGAGAAAGGATTGCAAAAAGCTTCGCTATTTATTAGAGCTAATTCCACATCAAGACAGTAATAGTAACTATAAAGGTGTTAATTATAAAGATATACACAGCATGATTACTACATTGGAGGACATACAAGACATTCTAGGATCTATACATGATAATGATACCGCAATATCTTTTCTCAAACAAGTTAGCGGTAGGAACAAGAAGGAGGTTAGCCACATACTCCATGACGAAATTTCAGAAAGATCTAAAAAATATGAGGATTTAGTTCAATTCTGCAAGCGAAATCTCTCTGACAATACACACAACTTTCTGAAACAGATCGCACACATGGGATAAACAGTCAGTAAGAACGTAAATAGATCCAAGTTAGAATGGAATGGAATTGAATGGATGAATAGGATCAAAGTTGCCTTCCCCAGATAGATTAGAACCAGGGACAAACCCACCAGAAGAAGTTAATGTGGTCATTGAGATCCCAAAAGATAGTAATCTCAAATATGAAACGGATTCAAAAAGTGGTGAAATATTTGTGGACAGAATACTCTCTCCTGCAATGTTTTATCCCCTAAATTATGGCTTTATTCCTCAGACAAAAGAAAGTAGCAGTATTGATGGGGATTCAGATCCTATTGATGTACTTATACTTGGAAATTATTCCTTGTATCCCAAGTCAGTTATTAGATGCCGCCCTGTTGGTGTATTATTAACCGAGGACCAAGGAGGTATCGATTCAAAGATAATAGCAGTTCCATTGACAAAAATAGATCCAACATTTTCGACTGTAGAAGATATTGACGATGTTCCCGAGTATCTCAAAATGAAGCTCAAGCACTTTATAGAACATCACAAGGATTTGGAGGAGAAAGAAGGAAAATATGTGAAGATAAAAGGTTGGAAAGGGAGAGATGCCGCAAGACTAAAGATTACTGAAGCAATAAAAAGGTGCAAGGAATAGACGGATAGGTAGACAGACAAATAGCAGGGTGGATAGGCAGAAGGATGGATGGATAGCAACCATTTGGCTAATCAATTCAAATGTAAGTGATCCTTGTACCTCTTTTTAATTCCCGCCAATATCATTTGCAATGGTGACTAGAGAAATGATCACTTAACATCTAGGACAGCTAGAAACACATACTCCACAAATCGCCAACTAACAGTCAATATTATTGTATATCCTACTTCATCTGAAGAGAAGGGGGTCATTGCAAGTAACCTCATATCACTTAAAAATGTGCGGATATATTTTCGAATAGAATCCCATAGATGGAGTATAACGTTACTGAGTAGTCGATCTACTATGATAGTTAGGAGTTACGGTTAAAATGGTTGGTAATAGACCTACATAGCCTTTAGCTTCCTATCTCATCTTTACCTAAAAAATGGACATTATCTTTATTGAGATTGCCTCAGCTTGAACTGCAGTTCCACCCCGCGCTTATCATTATAGTTAAAGGTAAGTGATTCGTTAGGCAGGATAGGAAAACTAGTCAATTCGTTATTATTACTATTACATCCTAAGCAATTATTATCTAAAGGCAGCTTACTTTTATCAAGGTACGTAGCACATCAATAACATTTATCGCATAAAACAAATATAGATGGCAGTGGAGTGAAGCTGCTGGTTTTAGCAATTAGAGTCTCATATTCAGATTTGTTTACATAATTCGTAGCATTTACCATTTTCCTTGAGTACTAAAATAAATGACATAAATAAATCCCACCTATATATTTAATATAACACGACGTATAATAATGGTTACCATATTCAATTATATAGATATACGATAACGCTAACAATTAGCAAATGACTTGGAACAACAGTTTTCTATCGAAGACTTAATTAGGTATTCAATTAATCTAATTTTCCTTTTCTCCTAACTCTATCCTAGAGTACTAGGCTACCTAGGTGTGTCATTCATATGGTTCAACTAATATAACATCCAATATTTGCCTTTTAATGTAGAAATTCAGTTCAAAATGATGTATATAGATCATTGATTCTATATTGTTGTAATGTATTCATTGCCAATAGACTTTTGTTTTTGCAAACTAAAGGTATAGTGAAGAATGTCTAATTCAAAGGTCAAATAAAATATGGCAAGGAATAGACTACCAATTTCAATTAGTACAATAGACGGTCCATATCACAAGCAAAAAAATGGCAAGAAGCAACATAAGATCATTGCCAGTACAGAATTACAATTTGAAATTGAATGTCCTCGTTGTTTTGAGACGATGGACTTATATTCTAGCTTTGACAGTCTTTATTATTTCTGCAAGGAATGTAGTTTTCATCTTTACACTAATACTAAAAATGAAATCGTAATACGGTAAACATTATCCTTTATATCCTTTACACTGATAACTTCAGCATTAAGTCTATAGATGATCGCATTTCTCATGAACTACCTGTTTTTCATCATCTCTTCTTGCTCAGCAAGCGTACACCATCTTCTTGCGAGAGCCACCATTACAAATGAATACAATCTCCAGTTTGTGTTAATGGTATAACCCATAGTGTCATCTTAATGTGACACTCGATCACGACGGAGATGCTAGAATAAATCTATTAAGTTTGCATTGTATATTGGAATAGATTCGACAAATTCTTCATCCCTTGTGTTCTAGTCTCCCGAAGACAATATTTCTTTTGAGCGCTTTGTAGGTGGTAGTACCTAGGAACATTCTAGCGTTAGAATCACTATGCATGGCGAATTAGAGTGTGGATTTAAAACTTATCGTATTCTCCATATGCACGATGAGGAACAGTTTGTCACTTCTCGATTGCTAAAGTTAGAGATTTGGATAAGTTTTCTTTTGCCAACAATCTAAGCAATATTCGCCTTCTACTTGAAAAATTACAGCAGGTTTACCATTGCAAACGTTGCATATTGAAGCACTACTATTGGTATCCTTATCGCCACATGTAGTACAGTTAGACGGAGAAATCATGACATTAAAAATCAGATGCCGGATCATAAACCTTATGAATATAGATATATTGACACCATGTAACTTCTTGTTTACAATATCCTTCTTATAGACTGCAATCAGATTGTTAGGCATAAACTGCAATCAGATTGTTAGGCATAAGGTTTTAAATTCCCATTTCGTATCCTTTTAATTTTGATTTACGATTACTGCCAATGCAAACCAGTTATAGAGAAGTTCAAATATCCAAAGATCCCCGATATGCACCGTATCTACGACCAGGGATAGATTGGGCGATAGCCGAATGACATGATAGAGAAACAAGATCCAATATTATATCAACCGAACGATAGAAAAGATTATCAATCAACATAAACCATCAGGCCTGGGTTAGGAATTAAGCCAAGCATGGTCTGATACAATACTCGGAAGTGGCGATTGGGTAAGTAAAACGGGCGAGTACTATAATTTACCTAATGACTTTCAGCATTATTGGATTGATCCATCACAAAATATACAGATACAAGTCCAGGTCCTGAATTTACATCACTAACACCTGCTAGCGGCAGATAACAGAGTACAATGAATTTGAGATAACAATTACAATTTTTTTGACACTTTTTGGTTTTTGCATGTTCCTATGCTTATTCTCGCCAAAGATAAATCAGATGTGCATTTTCCAATTTATTTTTTATTGAATGTATTTCTATACGTTTGCGCGCAGATTCTCTGTCTTTTGTCTCTGTAGCCTGTATGTCAATGTTATTTACAATTCTTTTTTAAAAAAGATTCGTGCGTCTCCAATGCCTCTTTGATTTCTTCAATTTCTTCTTTTGTAAGGTTCATATCATCTCAACCTATGTTTGTACGGGAATACCCGTTTTGTTTGATTTCATTCTAGCCACTTGAACTATGTTCTTGACTGGCGTCCGTAGATTCATACACTTAAATCCTCTATCTAAGGATTTGAAAAGAAATTTCGAAATGATTTTCATCGCTTATTTCGAGAGCTCTCGATATGGATTACTACTTACTAAGACAGTCTAGCCAAGCCTTTATGTTCGTCGGATAACCCCTAAATAGTTACGTAACGACGGCTCTAAAGGTAGCTAAGCTAAGCCAGAATAGCCATGTCGAAATAAAAACCCAACTTGCAAGTCTTAGAAATAATTGAGGCGAAACAAGATATTCTTGATATTTATTGATAGATAGTTTCTTGTTAAAGCCACCCTCATCTATTTCTATATAAGCCTCAGTATATTGATCTAATATATTAAACAAAATTAGAAAATGGTAGTGAAGGATAAGACACACGGCTTACCAAAATTAATCTTATGATGTTGTTGATGCAGCTACTAAGAAGAGAGGTATAATTATAAGGTCTGTTGCAGAGCTTGATCAGTTTAACAATATTCATGGCGATCAAAAATTAATTGAACTAGCAAGGATTGATGTAATAAATCTAAAACAAGTCGAAGAAGTTGAGACTGCAGGATCAGCTATCAAGATTTAGTTAATTTAGTTCTTTCAAAATGGGGCATATCTGACTAGAGACCCTGTGAAATTATATTAGTAGATGTGGATACCTTTCAGATTTACAATCTTCTTAAGCCATTATGCACACAAAACCACTGTATTGAACAGAAAGCCAAGGGAAACAAATAGTGGTTCTAGAAAGATCGAGGATAAAATAAAACCTTCAGGCAATAACGAAGTGCCTACGAATAGAGGTAAAGAAGACTAACCTATTTTTCGCGAAAGGACGTAAATTTCAAAGGATCACGAGCCAGCTATGTCCGAGATTACTGAATTTGGGTGGTATTTATGCGACCATTTGTTCCGACAGTCCAATCAAGGCAAACAAAAATTTCAAAAACAAGAAATAGCTAAGGAAATGTCAAATTTGTATTTAAGATATAAAAATTCAGATTTGGACAAGCTAAACAAACTAATAAATATTCTAGTTGAAGGCTTAATTTCTCAACAGGTATTGGAGCAAGTTACGAGAGATGGGTCTCTACAACTGACCAGTGGGCTTCTAGGTTACGATGTATTAAATGCTATTATATATCTTACCTAGTTAACAACGAACCTAGAAGGTGCTTAAGATGTTCATCTACTGAATTGCGTGATTTTCCTGGCACAAATACACACCTTGCAAATTAGCGTGAAGAGTTAAAAGTAGATGACAATAAAAGCATATCAAGATCCTCAATTATTTTATACAATACTTTGTTTATCCGGTTCTTGAGTGTTTGTATCAATAATTATTAGTACAGATTCAGTGAAAGTATTACCAAGTATTAGTGTCCACGATATCTTGCCACTTTGGCTCTCTTACTTTCCCTATCCTCCTGATCCAAATCGCACAGGTAACGAAAACCTTATTTGTCGTTACTGCCTAGTCGCGTTTATTATATGGACCAGACATATTCCATCTTATCTGACAGGGTCATATTTGCTAAAGGATCACAATGCAATTAATTGCCATTACGATAGCCATTCCTTCATCCTACTCCTTTCAAACTCAAGCTTCATTTGATATAACTTCTTAGATGGCGAATCGAGTCTAATAGTAGGACCTGCTTCGTTATACAAATCAGCATCAATATATCCAGCTGTTTTATCCCCTATTTCCATAAAACAAAATCCCTTTCCATCAAATTTAGCTATTCTATTATTATTCGTATTATTCGTGATTTCGTTAATAATTTGTTCGCTAACTATCTTTGCTTCCCCTTCTGCAAATATTCCGGCTTTGGGGACGGTTATGGCACCGTCAAGTCTAATCTCTGTCACATCTCCTATTGCAAAGACGTTTTTGTACTTTATTGTTCTGAGAGTAAACCGGTCAACACTAATCCAACCTTGCTTATTGCTGTCTACTAGTAATTCAGAATCTCTAATGACTTCAGGAGCTCGATGAGGTGGAACTACTATTAGCAGATCATAGTTTATCTTATTGCCATTTTCAAATTCTAATGTTTTATTTTCTAATACTCTTTTTAATTTATGTTGTGGATGGAACTTTATATGTTTGTCATCAAGCAAGCTAACAACATCTTGGCTTATATTTGCTCCAGCTACTGGTAATGAAATTGGTGTTGGTATATATATCTCCAAATCAATAGAATCCCTTGTTCCATTTTTGGTTAAGATATCACTAATCAACAATGATATCTCATAAGGAGCTGGTGGGCATTTATATGGAATATCTGCTATACATATCGCTATACGACCACGTTTAAGAGTGAGTATTTTTTCTCGTAGATATGGGACTCGTTGAGCATCATATACATTAAAGCAACTCTCGTTTTCTTTAAATCCATTGATTTGTTCTGGCGCAAGCTCTGCACCCAATGCTATTATCAAATAATCATATACTAATTTATTATTCCTGGTTTTAGTAGCAGTAGTGATGGTACTGTTAGGAAGATCTAACCTTGTTATTTCATTATTCAAAAAACTAATTCCTTTGTTTTCCAACACATCCAAAGCAGTCTGAGAAGCATCTAATCTCCTAGTTCCCTTTAGTATCCATAAATTCACAAGTCCCATCATAAAATATTTACTTTTGTCAATGACCGTAATTTGACACTCTTCCTGTGTGAGACCTTTTCGCAACAAATTAGCAGCTGATAATCCTCCAAATCCTGCTCCTAGGATTAAAACTTGTTTTCTTTTTGTTGTTGGTGATGCTGTTATCAAATACTGATAATAATTACTATATATAGATTGATAAAATCTTTACTAAAAAGGAATCCAATTGGCAATCCCTATCCCCCGTATCTTCTTGGTTGATTCTTATTAGTTATCCCTACAGCAGATAGATACAAAGCTATGAAGAGATTAGATATCTGTACGCTCCTTATTGTGTGGAAGTACCTCTTGTATATAATTGAACAGGAGCGTTATAACCTGGTTTCATAGTGTTCGAAATTTCAACTCCTCATCACAATTCTACAAATAACTATACCATGTATACTAGTTACGTAAGTCAGTGATATTTTGTCTTATCTCTGCTTCTGCTACTGGTAATATTATATACTTGGCAATATTGAGTCTGACGAGAGACATCCTACTTCAGCGATGAATATTAAGATATTTTCCTTTGATCAAATGATCAACAGTATAAAGATTATTAATAGATCGTTAAACACATTTAAACATATTTCCCTACACATCAATTGATACTAATCCCGATCATAAAGTATATAAAAATAAGGATTGTGAATACCCGATGCACGTAAATAAACGAGTAGCGATCCGTTATAAAAAAAATTAGATGGATAGTTTAAATCATAACCAACCTTGAGACTTTTGGATAACCTGTTAGAACATTTCTTATTTCATGCACTAATACTATTTTAGATCGAGCTACTGTTTAGTGGTTCTAGTCCAACCTTTTCTAGTTTTTCTATTACTATGTCATAGTTTTCACTATTATCATTTATACCTGCAATAAAACGCTGTTCTTCTGTAGAAACGAGCTCATGTAATTTGTTATCGGCTTCTTCGTAGTCATTTGAGGAATAACTGTAACCGGTCCAGCCATAATGACTCAACAGTAGACCGATGGTGCATCTAAAGTTGTCGCAACCAAGATTCCCTCTCCGGAATCTAAAATTGTGCTTCTCTTGTTCTATAATTTCAATGACCTTAGCGAATCTGTTCTTGGGCCTGATTAAAGTGATCTGAGTCATTAGTATAGGATATAGGAATGATAGACTTTATATTTTTATGTGAGTTTAGATGCAGATACAATTGTACAACCAACCATTTCCTCTTCGATTTAATAATTGTGCTTTGGATGTTCTTTCCATATGACCAAATATACCGAAGGCTGTGAATAATTAGCCTCAGCCTTGAAGCACGTATCCTTGTGCAATAATTGATATGTACACATATGTACTTAGTACTAAATTATTCACATTCTTTTATACCAATTGTTAGTCATTGAAAATTCGTAACAACTAATTTAAAGAAAGGAGAAAATACGTTCTTCACGTACATAACATAACCGATTAAAGTTTAAGCAGAATGACTTATAAAAATAAATAATCTTACTACGAACAGGGGCTCAAATTCCATACAAGATCTTGCTCATATACAATTAATATTCATACCAATGAGTTATCCAATAACTGATAATGGTTTCTGACCCAAGAACATGAGAGCCCCATCGGGAGAGCCTATTCGTCATACTTCGAAAATTAAGTCG
>JAICVW010000411.1 GCA_025935105.1 Nitrososphaeraceae archaeon | reverse complement strand
TGAATAACTGCAACGAATATCATGTGTAATGGATTTGATCTTATCTCCTTCAATATTATCTTGGCCGCAGGCACAGTGAGACCTCCGACCGTAGCTAGATTCTCTAATACCTCCAATAATCTACCACTTTCAATATCGTTTTCTTCTATTTCACGTATCGCATATTCTAGAGGGGGTTCAGACATGTTCTAATCACTCAAAGATTGGTCGATTACCACATAGGTACTACAAGACTCCGGTATATGAAATAATCATCAAAACAGATGCTTAATCACAAGAATATTACAGTAGGAAAGACAGTTGAACTCCCTATTGAAAAAATGTTTATACGATCGAGAATTTTGGAGGGTGAAGATTAAGAGTTATGTCAAAAAAGGGAAGAACGCGTAACCCGGCAGTAAGTAGCAATTACTAGACGCACATCAAAACATTTTTTTGGGGCCTTTACAAGAAAGAAGTAGAAAATGACTAATCAGTCAATTCTAGACAAGCTGGCGGTTATTACGTTGCATGATGCCGCTCCTGCTTTATCAAAACGTATTTTTGAATATATGGATGACTTTGAGAATTTAGAGATAAAATACAATGTAGGATTAGTTCCGTTTTACCACCATACTGAAGATCTTCCGAGATTTCCGGAATTTGTGGATAAACTAAAATCCTATAAACGATGTGAAATAGTGTTACACGGCCTTTATCATGAAGATAGAAATGGTCAAATGGACGATTTCCATACCAAGCCAAAAGCGACTACAGAAGAAGAATTGAGGGCAGCCCTGGAGATACTTGAACAAGTAGAAATAAAGACTAGTGTATTTATACCACCACAATGGAAATTAAGCAAAAGTTCTATTGAAGTGTTGGAAAAATTAAGATTTATTTTGGCAGAAATGCAGGAAGAATATTTTCTACTTTCGCACAAGCCGTTCAAGGAAATCAAAGTTCCGAAGGTTCTTAGTTGGGACTTGACCGGCCATCCTGATAAGAATATCGTAAGGATCCCCACAGAGGAAGGACGTTTCAAGCGCTTAGATGATAGCCAAGAACATAAAATGATCAGAATTGCACCTCATCCACGTGACCCGCATAGTGCTTTGAAGGATCAAATAGAGATGATACAGGATCTTAAAGATCAAGACTATACAATTATGCTATATAGTGATCTCGTAAAGAAATTACAAGACGCCCCATTTTCTGCTATCTGATATTCAAATCCTGACAATAAAGACAAATCCAAGATCCATCCTGATGTGCTGCGGCGCATTTGGTAAGACGCGCAAAGGATGTACAAAATGATTTGATGTAGTTCGTAATGCTGTGATTTATGTTCCACACGTATTTCATCAGGAAGATGAGGTCGGTGTCAGGAAATGAATAGCTATTGGTAGGAAGATGAGGTCGGTTTGAACAGATAACATGTAGTTGTCCTAAGAAAACAATAACGATGTACAGTATAACAAAATCTAAATTAAAAGAGCAAACACAACATCTTAGTATGCAACAACTAAGTCGCCTGATACACTACCCAGCTTTGCCATATGCATAAGGGTAGGCAGAACTGTTTGGATATTTTTACAATTCATTATAGATTTTAACTTGTGGTCTGCGACTTTCATTTTATCGGTGCTTGTAACTATGAATTTCGCTTCTGGGATATGGCTTATAATCTGGGTGGATAACAAATGAATAATTCGCCTATGGCTAAACAAAATTATCCTTCGCGTTTGACAAGATCCTGATTTCATTACTACGTCAGTAGATGTATATTTAAGAAATGGTAGGATTGTATCTTTTTTGCTTGTCCGCCGTTCTTATTTATTTAATACTTTAGCTATCCTCTTTCTCTCTTTATTACTTGAACCCTTCTTTTTAGGTCTATATTCAATGCAGCATATGTATATACCCGTAAGGTACTGGCTTTACCCATCTCTTTCGAACATGTCACTTACATAATTAGTAGGAAAAGGCCCACTAAAACCCAAAACCTATTCCTCATCCTTTATCTTCTCTAATTGCCAAAGCCCTAGGATGTTGTAAGAGATACTCTTTTGGCCATTGTATACCATCAATTATGTCCCATGAGATACCCGAGTCAGTAGAGCAAAATATTCCACAATTGTTGACAACATAGAATTCTCCAGCAATTTTTGGATTTGCAGCAAGAACTGAAATGAGCGTTCCAGTTGGTTCCGGAAGACCTTTTGATACTACATTCCATCCTTTTTCATTATCATCATTGTTATTAGGATCGCTAGTAGGAGATGATGATGTTCTTCTATAAACTAGTGACTCTGCATCGTCAATAAAGTGTGCTTTGTTGGCCCATTGAGATGCAGACACAATAACGGTATTAGGATCACCTGAATCGACTGCAAGACCAGCTAGATAATCGTAGCCATCAAGTCCTGCTACTAACCTTCTCCACGATTGTCCATAATCATAACTTTCAAAGTATCCATCACCGGCAGCAGAATATAACTGTCCAGGTATCTTTTTGTGAGTAGCTATAGTGTGAGTATCATATGGCCCTCCCTCGACTCTATCTATCCATGTCTTGCCACCATCATGACTTTGAACTAGTGCTCCTGCCTCTATTGCTACGTATAGATAACTAGGCTTGGTCTTATCTGGTTCAATATAACGGACATGTGAAGTCCAAGGCCTTGGAGGAAAGCTCCATGACCTTGAAGATTTCAAATTATTAAGGGAGCTCATTTTCTCCCAAGAATCACCTCCATCATCTGATCTATAGAATGTAGTAGGTTCAGTTCCGACGTATACTGTATTGAATTCTTTGTCTCCTTTTTCCAGATTGCTGACTGAAACTGACATTATATCTTTACTAGATATGAATTGCTTTCCAATATTGTCCCAACTATCTCCGCTATCATCTGTCTTCCACAATCCTCCACCAAATGTACTACAGTATGCACGATTTGAATTGCTAGGATCAAAGGCTATGCATTGTGGCATATGATTTCCTTTCAAAGACTCATATGACTTCCACCTTGTATTTGAGGACTCAACTACTAAAACTGAGTTATGCATCGCTATCAATAGCTTCGTAGTCATTAGTAAGTAAGGTGATATAGCATGAGTATTAAATATATAGAATCTCTTATTCTTAGTTTGTTTATTTGTTATATTGTTTCGCTACACAACCAAGAATTTAATTTTAAGTTCCAGAGTAGAGTATAGTACAGCTAATTTGCTAGATCCTGACTATTGCATGTAAATAATATTAATTAATAAGTCCATATGCTGGACTGTTCCTGCCGTACCTTTATTCAGATTCTTTATCGCCTTTTTAGTCGATTTTAAAAACTAGTATATGTAAGAATTCGTTCAGTTTCAATCAACGATTCATTGTAATCATGCCATGATTTGTTAAGTGGCATCGCCTGAATCTGAAGTATCCAAAATAATAATACTACAAACTACAAAACTTGGTACGTTAGTAGAACTTTCATCTATTGAAACTGATGAGCTTGGGTTGTATGATATCCAGTGTCAATATCAAATGGAACGCCGCTGCAGGGTTAATCGGTCCATTTATTGCTCCGGAGAATACCACCAGGATAAACGTCGAAGAGTTTTCAGGGCATTAAATCTAAGTCGGCATATGGAATTAATAATCTAGTATAAATAACAAATATTTTTATTTGTGCAGCAGATTATAACAAGTAATATTACTATTGAAGATCCACGTCGAAAGGATATACGATAATCC
>JAICVW010000687.1 GCA_025935105.1 Nitrososphaeraceae archaeon | reverse complement strand
TTGGACCACAGATACTTGTAGGGGGTGGTTGACGAGTATTAGGAGCGTTGATTTCTATGATTGTAGAACGATTCGATTGTTTGAATATCTGTTTACCTTTACCCAAAATACTGTGTCCATTATTCTCACAAGGTTGTGCTAAAGTTGAAGAAACATTAAAAGTAAATAGCATTCCTGACACTAATAGTGAAGCAATAATTAGTGCAGTGGGACTCACGAATAGGACTTTCAAATTATATTATATATTGAATGCTTCACAGCAATAGTTAAGAAAATAGTCTAGTGTAGATACAGACCAAAAATATTCATAAGTCGACACCAGAATTTGACTATAATTATGTGTAGTTTCAGTTACTTCAAGACCATTTTTTATGTTTACCAACCAATACCATCCCGAACGAGTGATAAAACCCTCTGTCTTCGTTGCTCAACCTCATTGGGAGTTGGCTGATATTTTTTATACTTCGTTATGTCGTCGTCAATTATTTTACGGAAAATAACAACTATAGCGAACTAGATTCTCTCCTAACTGTCATAAGACTCACGAGCATCGTAAGTTAAAGATACATATACTTTCAAACTTGCCAATTAAAAAGGAATAATGATATCTAGTGGTCGATACTACCCTTCTACTAACTATCTCTCAGGCGTCCGCTACGTTTGTTGCCATACTGGCTGGTTTTTACACCACAAAGGTATTGTCTATCTATAGCGAGAGACAAAAGATAAATTCAAAAATAAAGGATGGGGACAACGAGCTAAGATGGAGAAATAGAACCCTAGATAATCTGACTACACAAAGAGGCGGTAGACCAATTTGAAAAAAATTTAGTTGAGCAAGCTTATTTCCATAATAAGATAGATACACCTGAAGACATTAAACAAGAGTATATTAAACAAATGGGTTTGTATGAGCGGTCTCCTTCGGAAAGTGAATTAAAAATATTAGAAAAAAAATGTCCATCCATACTTGAAGAAATTCAAAAAGATAAGCAAAAAGGAACTGTAAGAATTCAGGCTTTTATTTCGGACGCAGAGTTAACCCGAAGAACCATACGAGATAGAGACGAGGTAGCAAATAGAGATAGGTTGCTTAATCAACGCAACTTGGAACAAAGTCGGATATCATTCCTTGAAGAATCAAAAGCAATTAACGAAAATGATTTGAAACTACTAGCATATTCTAAATACATAAAATTTGGTTATGCGTCCTTAATAATATTCGCTGTATTAGGAGTGTTTTTCCCATTAACATACAAATGGTGGCCATCAAATTGGCTAAATCATTATGAATATGCTGGCTTAGGTGCTTTTGGTATCGGTTTAACTCTCACCTTCTTGTATCTCTATTTAGAATTAAAAAATGCATGGAATGAGAAAGTGAAAAGAAAGAGTTTTTGGAGAGCAAAACTATTTTTGTAATCTAGATTTTAGTAACAATCCATTTATGGAGACATCCGATTTCATATCAATGAAAGTAAGTGATAACATCTAGCCCTTTATAATAGAGTTCGTTTAGTCCGATTCTCATTCTTTCCATCTCTGACCTTTGAGTCAAAGCTTTGAGCTTGAAAGCATGCAAATTATCCACTTCGGTCAATCTGTTTAACTATCTATCCAGTAGGGTGAATCCTCTTGTGTTTGAAGCTTATTATTTTATGGCCTATTCCTTTCTTATTAGGTCTCTTATTCTGACATTCTAATGGGTAATAGAAGAAGTACTTTATGTAGAGAACTTGAGTGGTCAAAACTATTGATATCATATCCTCACGCTGCGACTTCTTTTGTTATCAATGCGATATTGGAAAAAATCTACTAAAGTAGCTTTAGATTTTTTATGATAGGTTCTATTGCCTCATTTGGCATGGGTCCAATCCCAATGCAAGTCAGCGTATTAGGTGCTATCTGCGTTTTTCCTGCATCATG
>JAICVW010000478.1 GCA_025935105.1 Nitrososphaeraceae archaeon | reverse complement strand
AATAGCACTTTGAATCCATTGCCATGGAGTGAATGGAATATCATTATGACACAAGGTGGTTGTCAGGCTAACCTTTACCAATCGAGGTTCGAATTAGAAAAAAGAATAAGAATAAATTACTCAGCAGATATTCGAACTAGCTAAAGGATGACGCTACTTTACAATTGTCATATCAACTTGTAGCATTCTTAATATGTCGCCTTGCACCGCCGTGTATCTACATATCTTCTAGTTAGAACTATTCTAAAAAATCTCTGGTTGCTCAGACTCTGGATGTTCTGACTCGATATGTGCTGCAAGGGACTGTGGTGTAAGGAAACCAAGTCCACATATTTTACACACGTAATCTCTTCTTTGATCTGATAGAGGGTTGAAATCAGACACTTTTTCTTCACATATTATGTGTTAGAACCTCTATTTACTATTTTGGATTCCTAATGTGACTGCGCATACGATGTGTATAAGATTAAACCAGCAGTGGGGCAAGCTAATGACATCATAGCTCTTGTCTCTAAAAACAGCTAGAGAAAGGATTACAAAATTAGTGGGGGATTTGTTGTATTCGATATGCAGAGTCTCTGCCTGTTTTTGTTTTTCTTGTTGTTCCGCTTGTAATAGTCATTTGTTCTTTGAATATTTGTCATCCAAAATACAGGGTCTAGTGATCTTATTATGAATGGAATAAAGAGCCCAAAAAAGTATAACTATTGAAACCAATCTCAATGGAGTTTGATAGTTGGTTAAAAAGTCTGTTGCAACTATGCCAAATCCTCCGAAAGTCGAAATAAGAAGAAATCCCACTGAAGAACAGCTAGCACAAGCACTAGAAGCAATACCTAGGATTGAGCCTGAGAATAATGACCTATCTAATCTTATCTTTGTATTTCTAAT
This sequence comes from Nitrososphaeraceae archaeon, assembly GCA_025935105.1. Classification (GTDB taxonomy): domain Archaea; phylum Thermoproteota; class Nitrososphaeria; order Nitrososphaerales; family Nitrososphaeraceae; genus Nitrosopolaris. The sequence continues at coordinate 2,428 of JAICVW010000478.1, read as the reverse complement.
CACATATACATTCATCGCTACTAATATTCCCATCAACGCTGAAGTTATATTCGTTATAATGAAGCCTGTTACAGCATCGTCAGGTAGGTAAAATGTAAGTAAAGGTGAAAAAAACAGAAGCTGGTCAAAGACATTAAATAGAATCCAAAAGCCGACAAATACTGCCGCAGCTATTGCAGTATAAAGATGGTTACGAAATACCATCCTAAATGCAAGAGGTATTGTAATCTTCAAGTTTGTTATTTTCGATTGCTGCTTTCGACTGTTATCAAACTTCGAATGTGTAGCCCTTGCCCTATCTCTTCTCATATGTTTCTTATGCTCGAGGTTCTTTATCAATTATAGCCTGAAATAGAGGGAAAAGATGCCTCTGGGTTCTTCTACCCCAATATGACGCCGTTGGTATGTTGGATACTGTTACAGGGGCATGAGATTTTATATTTCCAACCCAATTGTGAACCAAATATACATAGAACAAAAATATAGCTACAGACTCTAATATGAAATTTGGATCACATCATCCTAATTTTGATTTCGGTTATACTAATGGTAAAACCCACTTTCTGAGCTCAGATATTAGATTCTTGACCTTAGTAACGATTCTGAAATATGTATGTATTCAGGAGGAATTCCAATTCCTCTTTCATAGATCATATCAATTGCTAAAGCTGCGGTCCATGAAAAATCCTTTCCTCCAAGACCTTGACCTTTATATGACAATCTGCATTCTTGGTCTTGATTTGGCGAAATGCAATATAGTAAGTACTACCAAATTAAGGAGGTTTAAAGAATCTGTACCTTATGGTATGACCTTCAATGTTCCGGGCTGTGAGTTAGTGAATGGTGGTGAGGCAATTGAAGTACGTGAGTGAGAAATATTAGGGATAGGTGTACTAGCAGTGCTACCAGGAGCAGAAGGCAATATATTGAATGAATACACTCTAGAAATACTATCGCTTATAGGCGTTTTGCTTGTTGGTGCCTTGTCGTTATACTTGAAGGTCAGTGTTGCGTTAGTTATGCCAGGAGATGAAGCGCTATAGATTATACCTGACAGGGGTGAATTCAGTATAGGCGAGTGGCCTCCAGGATTTAGCGTAACTTGTTGTTCTCTACATGAGGCATGTGTGGTCTGAGGTTCACTTGCAGCATTTCTATTAAATGTAACTGTTAAAGGCGGAGTGCATGTCCCATTCGTAAATGTTATCGTTGATGTAGAGTTGTTTACCACAACACCACGTATGCCAAAGCTGGTTCCAACTGCAACCTTCGATGGGACAGTGTGCACACGCAAAACCTTAATCCCCTTTATGTGCATAACTGCTGTTGTAATTTTAGCTGGAGTTGGAGTGCTGATAGGTGTCTCTCTGCTACTAGTTTTCTTAGCAGCTATGGCTGATCCCGTCGATGTAGGTGTTGTTGTTACAAGTATAAAGGTGATTATTGTAGATATCAATACCAACGTAGTGAATTTTTTTAACATTACTAGTATATGACATCAAAAGTATTTGAATATCTCCTGAGAACAAGCATTCAAATACGAGATGATTAGAGAAAATAGATAGTAAATTGTAGAATAATACCTGCCTTTAAAGAAATGTGCGATAAAATGATGTATCTTCCAATATTAATTTAGTATATATAGAACCCCAGTACAGAAAGATATTCTTCCTTTGCTACACAAGTGTGGTCTGACTTGCCGAGCTTTGCAGACTGAGTTCTTATATTTGTATTATTTAGTAGTGTGCAAATCATAATCATACTAACGTTAGTGCCATTCCATAAAGCTAATATGCATGAACCTCGCGTTTGTGTTCTTTAATTTTCTGTTTTGCTCTAAATCGCGCTCCACATTTTTCGCACTTGAATGGGTTTTCATATTCTAAAAGAAACTTGGCTCTTAATTCCTTTAGATCCTGGGATAATTTACTATACTCCAACTAACATCTACTTATTGCATTACATTGAATATATGGGATGAAGCTAGTGAAAAAGCAAAGGAAGAAGCAAGTCGAGAAGTAAAAGATAACCGACAATTCTCAGTCATAAATTAATTATTTTCCGAAATCCAAAGTTCTAGAAATAATATACGTTACGTGTGTCTGAAATTCTTTCACGAATTAAGTAATATACTCTACCAAGAATTAGGGCAATACAAGCAGCTAGCAAAGATCATGAGTCATATTATTTGGAGTGGGTGTTATAGCAGTCTAAAATTCTCTAGGGTGCAATTCTTCTAGCTTATCTATAGACCAGTTATACCAAATTCTTTATTCAGATTGGATGTATGGAGGTTCAGTATTACGCTATTCAATGTTAGTCAGTACCTGATATTTCCGAACGGAAATTGTTTTCCCACTTGGTCTATGCTAAATTCACTCTACAAGAATTAATTGGTTATTAAGCTCTAATGCAAGGCTTTTTTGTT
>JAICVW010000204.1 GCA_025935105.1 Nitrososphaeraceae archaeon | reverse complement strand
TGTTTTTGGTAACGCGACTCAAGAATGGGGAGACAGTGAACACAACATCAAGGTTTTATTCACTCCTTCACCAGAGTATCCGTCTGTAGGTAATTTGACGACGCTAAATTTCAAAGTACAAAATTTACAAACGGGCAGCTACTTGAAAAATGAGATCGCAACTGTTACTGTATTGAATAATATTACTGCTAATATAAATAATGTAACAAATAAAGGAACAGCCACTAGCGAGTTCGCATTATTTAAGAACATAGAAGCTCCAAATGGTATGTTTTCAGTAAGGTACAAATTCTCTCAACCTGGAACTCATCAAGTTATCGCAAGAATAAATTCAAAGACAAATCCTCTGCCTGTGCTGGCTTCTTTCAGCGTACTGGTACCATCTGTTCAATAGGATCTGACTAAATTAGCGGTCAGGGTGATTATTATGTCTATTATAAAACAAGAATTATTGTTAATAAGATGTTGAACCACTAAAACATCTGTTATTAACAAACGTTTATATCTTAATAAAATTTGCTACAAGATATGAAATCTTTGATATCTCTCTTAATAGCTATTATTGTGCTAGCCATGACAGCGTCGATCATTGTTATAGCAGCCTTGAAGATAGCGGCTGCAAATTCTACTACTATCGACAATTCTAGCAAATCATCAACAAATCAAACGAGCCCAAACCCCTCCAACAAAACTAATCTCAGTTCAAGTAATAATTCAAATAGAACAACTAGTGTTCGTCAACAGTCTACTATCCAACCTAAGATTAGTGTGGTTGCATCGTTCTTTCCAATTTATGAATTTGTGAAAGCAATAGGAGGAAACAAAATAGTTGCCTCTGTTCTCATACCTATTGGTGCAGAACCCCATGACTTTGATCCTACCATTCAGCAGATACAAAAAGCAAATTCAGCGAATGTATTGGTATATAATGGAGCTTCGATGGAAGAGCCATGGATACATGAGCTTACCCCCCAAGATGAAGTTGATGCAAGCAAGGGAATAAACCTACTCACAAATCCAGGTGATCCAGAGATTAAAGGACCAATCGATCCACATGTTTGGTTAGATCCAATATTGGCGGTAAAGGAAGTTCAAAATATCCGTGATGGTTTAGACAAGGTAGATCCAAAGAATAGTGTATATTACAATCATAATGCTCTAAATTTCATAGGACAATTACATGAGCTGGATACTGCTTTTAGAGGTAACTTATCAAGCTCCAGCTGTGCAAAAAGAGACTTCATACCTTTTCATCTCGCGTTTGCATATTTTGCAAAACAATACGGGCTAAATGCACATCCGATACACCAAGGAATTACACCAGATGGAGAAGTCCTCCCGCAGAAATTAGTTGAAGTAGTGAACTTAGCACAGAAATTGGGACTAAAAGTAATTTACTCAGAAGATCTAATTGATCCTAGATCGTCTCAAGCTATAGCAGAGCAGATTCCTGGAGCGAAGGTAATGGTCCTAAGTCCTATTGAAGGCATAAATGCAACTGAACAGAAAGCTGGTGTTACATATTTAGATAAAATGTATCAGGATCTGGCTGCACTTAAGATAGGACTGCAGTGCAAAACGTGACAGATTAGTCAAGGGCATGTTTTACAGAGCGGTCCTCTGACTTTTCTTTTATTTTCTCTTCTCTTCTCTTCTCGCCTCTGTCTATTCCACAGAAACCCCAGATAATATGCCACGAACACTTTGCCTTCTTCCCATCAATGGACCTTTTTGTTAATTATAATACTGAAAATTTGGTCCATATGTAGGGAAGTGAGGTGTACACAACCTTACTTACTGCTATTATTCTCAAGCATGTATTGACAGACTAAGGAGCATGAAGGTTCATTTCACTTACGAACTCGATAAGCCTAAGATTAACAATTTAAATGAAATTATAGTTTACAGTTCAGTATGTAAATACAAATAAAATTCGAAAATTATAAAGGAAGTGGTAGTACTTAAAGGGACAAATCCAACGTCTGATAAAGGCCCGCTGATGATTTTTGACCATTCCTTAATCAAGTAATTGTCAATTGTCAATATACTTAAGGCAGATAATTTTGCTATAGATCTGGCCTCATTTAGAATAAGTGTTCCTCCAAGCAGCAGTTGACTGACCAACTGTTGAATGCAATCGAATAGTATATTCAGAGATTAAATAAGCATGATATTCCTAATGATTATGTCAATGTTCTAACTTGTATATATACGATTAAATATCTTATAGATCACGAAAATGAGGTCGTGAATTTTACGTCTGGCTATGTCGTTGTTACATTTCTGCTTATCTGTTCCAGTGTCTTAACTTCCGTGCTGTTGATAGACACAAAAATCGCATTTGGGGATGGTTTGACCCAGGAACAATTAACCGCTTCTTTGGGAAATAGGAAAGCCGATCTTCTCATAAGGATGATTCCAGCTATTGTCACAACAGAAACGCTTCAGAATGGCCAGAAACCTATTGTGGAATTTAGATTATTTGATTCTAACACTAACAAATCATTCACTCATGTAACGTATTATATTATAATTGAGAAAGACAATAAGAGATTGCTAGCAGCATTATTTCATGATCATAACGGTGATTTGAGAATTCAAATTAATCCAAATAACTCTAACCACGTATCCATTACAGGCCAAATGGATCCATTGCTTGGTACTTATATCGGAACTTCTCAGAACCCTGTAGTTGCATCAGGACCTATTTTCGTTGAAGGTGGGTTATATCATTTTATAGTTAGGATTGCCACAGTCGATTCTGACAGTACATTACTACCAGATAATCAGGAGCCAATTTATGATAGCTGGTTAAGCGTTGGGATTCCCATGAATAAAAGCGTGAATTATAGTGGGGAGCGGATCCCCATCAAATTAATTTCCTATTATGATAAAGTATCTAGCTTTGTTTTCAACCCTTCAAATAGATTATTCACTTGGTCAATGCCATTTGATTGGAATCTTACACGGATCGAACATCAACCTATCTTTGTACATGAGGAGATAAGACTTCCTAAATCTTGGTTGGGCTTTGGGAATTCAGTTCATTTCAACGCAACAGTAAATGGCCAGCCGCTTGCAGCCAATTCAATGGCTATAGATCCATTTTCCATCTCTAATGCGACGGTTGTCCACTATCTAGTCAACAAAAATGAAATCATAAAACTTGCGCAAGAAAAAGACTCACAGAATAATACTTATCATGGTCCGATGATTTTTACTTTAACCCCTGTAGCCTAGGTTTCGATATTGGAAGGCTAGGAATATATGCAATGTTTTTATGCAAATGCATAGCTATAGGCTGTGTAATTAATTGCAATTTAATCACTCCTAGAGACGAGTTTTCTGAAAGACTGCTTTGGAGCGCTCCCTTATTATTATGAAATTGCTTAATTAATTATCTATTGTTAATAATCCACAAGCTTTGATAATAGAGGTTCCCATCTGTTATACTAATATACGCGATTCGACTTCAATCGGTCGCATGTAGCATTGGGAAATTAAAGACATCGGCATAGAAATATTGCAGACTTAGTTGAATAGATCTCGCGGCGAGTCGACAAGTTTTACTCCGGGTAGGTCGGTAGACTTATGAGTAGATACCTGATAATAGTCTCTGATTATCCTTAATGGTTATCCATAGGATCTCAAAGTTAATATACTGTGATATAAGCTCATCGTGAGCTGATAATAGCATATATGCTATCCAAAGTTCCTATAGTATTTTCATTTTAGATATCTGCAATTTAAAGAGGTTTCCTGCCAGGTCAAGGTATGATGGTTGAATGGAACAACTCAGGAGTTTGAAGCATAATTATAGCAGCGGCAAACCATATTGCTGTCAAGGCCTGACCCATTGTTTTGTCAATTCATATGTCGGGTTTTGTTGATCCATATCTTCAATCGTTAGGGAGATTGTTGTGAATGCATTTATAGTAAGTACTAGGATAGCAGTTGGGCCAGCATGAGAGCCATATGTCCTATGAACCCTTTCGTGAGGCCGTTCTAAAGCTTCTGAATGAATATACGATCAGCACTAATTCAATAACCTCTCGTTGGACGTCGAACATGAAATTTTGCGAATGACTCTAGCTTTAGTAAGCAAGCTATTATCGATTATAGACATACGATCATTTAGCCGTGTCGTATGTTCTACTACGGCGATACAACTGAGTTATGCTTTTGCATTACATTGCGTTCCATTAACAGATAATAATGATTAATTTTCTACAGCTCGCTCAAAATCTGAAATCGTTAAATAATATTTGTCGGTGACTATTTTAAGTACTGAATTAAGACATGGTAGCTCTGGACTTTCCATTCTGGGTTCGCTTTGCACACTTCATTAATCTTATTTTTATTACATTACTTATTAGAAGTGGAATTGAAATCTTGAGTGCTCTGCCCAAATTGTATTGGCACGACCACGCAACACCTGGGAGAGAATGGATAAAATTTACAAAGAAAGTATTTCCATCTGATCTGAAGAAGAGAGTATGGATATCATTAGAGGAGGAGGAATCATTCTCTTCGTGGATAGCTCTGCCAGGACACAAGAATCTTGGGATGGGGCGGCATTGGCACTTTTTTTCTATACTTTTTTGGATCATAAATGGCGCAGCTTATTACATTTTGCTTTTTACGAGTAATGAGTGGGCTCGCCTTGTTCCTACATCGTTGGATATATTCCCACAAGCATTTCATACAGCAATGATATACGCGAGTTTTCATTTTCCTCCAGCTGGTAACCCATACAATCCGCTTCAGCTACTTTCCTATTTTGGTGTTGTCTTTCTGTTAGGGCCGTTTATGATTGCAACAGGCGCAGCTATGTCTCCTGCTATTGGCGCTAGATTTCCAAAATATCCTAAAATTTTTAGAGGTCGCCAGGTGGCACGTAGTTTACATTTCCTTGGGATGTGTGCCTTTGTTCTGTTCATCATTGTTCATCTTGCAATGGTAATTGCGGAACGTTTTCCTGATAATATGGGTAATATATTCCTGGGTCAAGAAACTAGCCTTGGTATAGCAATTGGAATATTTGCCCTTTTTGTTCTAGTAGTAGTGGCAGTTCATGTTTGGGCGACAGGGATCTCTCTCAGAAGGCCCAGAGCTGTGCAGAACAAACTTGGTGCTATAATAGATCCCGTGAGACGTACACTGTTTGGCAGTATAGTACCAAGACCATTTTTTTCAAAATCAGATGTTACTCCATTTTTTAGAGCAAATGGCTATCCTCCTGAAACACAGGAATACAACGAGCTTTTGGAAAGTGATTTTATTAATTGGAAACTCAAAGTTCATGGACTGGTTGAAAAGCCTCTTGAACTGTCTCTACCAGAGTTACGAGCAATGAAAATGGAGGTACAGATTACAGAGCATTCATGTATTCAAGGGTGGACAGCCATAGGACAATGGGGCGGCGTACCTATGAACTATGTAATCTCTTTATGCAATCCCAAGTCTAAAGCTCGTTATGTTGTATTCTACTCATATCAATATACTGATGGAGCTCAGTTCTACGAAGTAATAAATATGGAACTTGCAAAACACTATCAAACTATTCTTGCCTATGAAATGAATGGTGAGCCCTTACCTGTCCCTCATGGAGCACCTTTGCGTCTAAGAGTTGAGACTCAATTAGGTTATAAAATGGTTAAGTGGATTAAATCAATCGAATTTGTTGCAGACTACCGAAATATTGGAATGGGACAGGGAGGCCACCGTGAAGATCACATGTATTACGATTTAGGTGCAGAGATTTAATCGAAAGTATAATCAAGTCAAGAGATT
>JAICVW010000312.1 GCA_025935105.1 Nitrososphaeraceae archaeon | reverse complement strand
CTTTTTTCATCCTCCAGGTATAAAGGTGTACGGTAAGTTCTGATCCTCTACAAATAACACAATGGTTATCTGAGAGAAGTAGGTAGAATTGAACTTACTGTAGTAATGTTCTAATGTCTTCAAATATTATGTTTCTCAACCTGAGGAATGCCGGTAAAATTAGGTAAAAAGAAATACGAAAAGTTTTCAAATGCATCTGCTGCAATTCAGAAAAAGAAGGGTATCTCAAAGAACAGGACTAATGCTTATGTTGCATCAGTAGAACGCAAGCGAGGTATAGAACCCATGACAGGAAAAAAAACAAAGGCCAATACAAGCAGACAACCGAAAAGTAAGAAATCTTCAAAAACAAAACAAGTATAGGACAGGAAAAAACAAAATGGTATTAAATACACTTTGGACGATAATTATTGTCATAATAGCAATAATCATAATAGTACTGCTGCTGAAATTTCTATTCGCAGTTTTAGTGATAGTACCAGCTGATCTACACTATACCTTGCCTTTGCAGCATATCTTGAATCCCTTGATTAGTTGATATGAGGTAACATCGACTGACACCTTAATTACGGATATCTACGATTTCTATCTTTTTCTTTATCCTGTGATATTCACTTCAAGACAGTTATACTATTGACTCATTTAATAATCTATCAGATAACTTATTTTCCAAACAAAGAAAAGTCAAACTCTCTCTAGTGGATACAGATTTTCTTTTCGTTCTTTCTATTGCTAGCCTAGCTGTGCCTTCTTTGACTCCTTTTTTAGCAAATAGAGAGGTTAATGGAAACTGGTTAGCTGTGCTGATAAGAACACATTGGACGGAGATGTATGGCACAAAAGTGAAGCCAATAGTAAGGGGAGTTGTCGAGAATAGTATAACGGTTCTTTTATGAAATAACTTTTTAGTTTATACGCAGAATTGAATCAAGTTGGAAGTCGAAATCTTATTAACGTTTGTAGGCCCTTGTTTATACATGAAGAGTATTTGGATTGAATCTATCATTTCCTCGATTGTGATGGCAGCAATAGTAATTAGTATTGCTGTATTTCCAATTCTTTCTGTTACATTAGTACATGCTCAGGATAATTCAAACACTAGTAGTACCGTAGCGCATTCTACTATCAAAAAGCCATTCCCGGTGATTTTAATTCATGGCTATTTATCAGATGCATCTACATGGAATACATGGATGGGTTTACTTAAAAAAGATGGCATCCCGGCATATCCTATAACTTTTCAGCAATCAGATGATAAATGTGGATCAGCAGCGGCTCACGCAAAAGAATTATCGACGAAAATTGCCGAAATTAAAAGAGCAACAGGGCAGTCCAAAGTGAACATAGTTGGCCACAGCAAAGGCGGATTGGATGCACGAGTATATTTATCAAATGGCACACATGACGTTGCAAATCTTATAATGATCGGAACTCCTAATGCAGGCTCCCCTCTAGCTCTGTCAAGCAATATATGTGCGCCAGCAGTATATGATCTGAAGCCTGGTGCACCAGACACTCTTGTAAAAATGAATCCGAATACCAAATATTATACTATTGCTGGCAATTGGAATCCTAGTTTAGGAAACTGTCCAATATCATTATTCGCACCGATGGAACTATCCAATACGCTGCCAAAACCTAATGATGGATTAGTTCCTGTCTCTAGTGTTGAGTCTCAGGGATATTTTCATAGCCTGGGCCATAGCAACGATTGCCACACCAACTTACTTGGTCCATATGAATATGGACTATCTAGGGCTACACTTATGGGAAAGTAATTCCCTGTATAGTCCCCTTACAGGCGTCGATACACTGATAATGTGCCTGGTGTAGCGAGCTGGTTAGAACCCTTTATTGTCGTGTCATATGAATCAAACTATGTCGATGAAGGTTACTTCAATTGCAAAGAATCTTTTTTATAGAAAATCAAAGTGGATTGTGCCTCCGCTTCATACTGAGCCGAGAAAACGCGGCTCAGGATTAGGACCCATGCATGCATCCTTATGCTTAGTGATACTATATACTGACATAGACGGCAACGGAAACCAATATTATGTAGGCATATTTGATATTCAAATAGTGGTTATCTGGAGATGAGTGAAAGCAACTTAGGAGAGATAGAAAGGTGGCACAAAAAAATTGAAATGATAGGTATTGACATAAAGGGCTTAAATCAAGAGACAGAAACAGGTCGCTTGAAACTAAAAACTACCTTTATGAATGAACACTTTATACATGAATTAGATAAAATCGGTTTGCAACTCATAAACATTAGAGGAACTATCTTTGGCAGACTTGTTCTACTTTTGGAAGTAAAAAAATAAACTAGACGTCATCTTAATATCTTCTACAATTTTTTTCCAACATCATCAACTTCTGTCAAAGACAGTTCGTTTATCTTTCGCCATAAATTTGGTATTAAGTATTATATTTAGTACCAGCGGCCTTTATATGCAACGCGCCTTACCATGTACAATGGCAAATACAAACGAACTTCCAGAAAAATATGCCTGGTGGATAAATGAGCTTAATTCGTTGGGGGTTAAAGTCAAAGATTATAATGAAATAGTAGATGTTCGACAACTTGAGAATCTTGCTGATGATATAAAACAAGCACACATTCACGAGTATAAAGAAGAGCGAACTTGATTGGCTGACGTTGGCTATCATGACTGATTTTACAGCCATTAGCCAACATTAGACTATACCAACTAACATTAATTCGTTAAGTCCTATACGCCATTCATACTCCCTTTTCCATGAAATCCTTCCCGCCTCGATAATCTGATCTTCATCTATCAAGAGAGATGTTTCACATAAGGATACCACTAGGGCTAGATTGTTCCTTGCGCAATCCAAATAACTCATTATCTGTTAACATAATACATAGCACATATGCACTGCGGCTGAGCCTTGATTTTCGAAATATATTTCGTTTTAGTACCTATATGGGGTCGGTATTTCTCGCACGATTCAATTTCTGTGGTAACAGGTGGTAGCAGCTGAAAACAGGTGGTAACATAATGGTAACAGTAGACAATAAGCTGGTAACAGTAGGAAACATTTTGGTAGCAGATGATAGCATCATAGTAACAATAGGCAATAAACCTGGTAACAGGTGGAAACAGAGGAAAGATCTTTTAAACACGTTGGTAATAATATAGATGAGGTATTATTTGTCTTGGATATCTGATATGCCTAGAGACCGAAAAGAACACTTATTGGCAATTACAAGGCTCCTTAATGTTTCTACATCTTATGCATTTTAGATTCATTGTTAGCCCCTCTATGTTTGTTCATACCTAATTCTAGGGCAATAGATAGCTTTATAGTTTGTGGTTAAGATCTTGGCATAGTTTTATTAATCGATTTACGTATTTCATTGGTATTGGGAGAGATTACTTCACTTGCTAAAAACGCTAAATCATTTGCTTCACTTAAAACTACTATACCTATTTCAATAGTCAGGCAATGGAAATTAAAACCAAGAGACAAGTTGTATTGGGAATGGGAAATAAGAGATGGTAATATGGTTGTAGTAGTAAGAAAGCATGAAGGGAGATCAAAGGAGAAAAGGGCAAGATGATAAATAGTAGTTGGCGGAATAAAAGGCCTAACACATAAGCTAGCAGTGTAGTAACTATCCTGATTGGTCGTGATCCTTAAAGTGGACTCTTTCTTTGGAACTATTAATAAATGCCTGTCCTTTGGGTCCATATGATGTGATGTATGTGAGGTATGTGATGCAGCCTTAACACACATATTTCTTTTTTGATGTCTATTCAGGACCCTCAGCTGTATTTGCTTCTACTGACTTCTCTGGTGGTATGATTCCTGAGAGAATGTGCCTTGTAATTGGTACCATTTTGGTATAATATTTTCGTCGAAATTCATGTACATGTCCGCAAGTTTGTTTGTCTGTCAATTACGTTATCTCACAGTAAGTGGAACAATATAACAATAAAATCTTTCAGATAGCATACAATCTTAAAAAACATGAGGAGAGACCCAAGCAGAAAAAGTCTCCGACTTCAAGGGGCCAAAACCTTGAGGGTAACACGGTAACAGGCTGCCCGTTCAATTCTAGATCGCCTCTGTAGATTTGTACCCGTTCTCTCCCACTTGATTGCTGCTATCCTGATTACGCTGTTGCTTTGGTTGTTGTAATTCCAGGAAGAATTTTGAATATAATGAAAAGATATATCTGGTTTCAACTGAGAAAACGAAGATTAGGATGGTTTGAAGTACCTTAACACACGGTATTATGACCTAATAAGTTTGACGAACTACTGTGAACTAGTATAGTTTGTTAAATAGACGTCTTGCGTAATTATGAAATAAAATCTCTTTATAATGGTTGAGAGCAGACCTATTCTGTTAAATTAACCTACTACAAGTTCGCATTATTCTGAAATTTACCAGTCCTGAGACTATATCAGAAGCATGATCGTATCTTCCAAGCTTGTTTCTAAATTTGGTACCCATTATTCCAAACTTTTT
>JAICVW010000045.1 GCA_025935105.1 Nitrososphaeraceae archaeon | reverse complement strand
TTGTATTTACTTGGTTTAATTTCTGAGGATCAGCACTTTCTACAGAATATCCTGGTGTATGCTTTAGGTCCTTTTCGAACTTGACTCGCCCTGTCAGATAAGTATTAGAATGATATGCAGTAGCTTCACAACTGCTGTCGAATCCTCCCACACTACCTCCACTGGTATTTCTTGCGCCATGAGCACCAAATTCAATATGAGCTTCACCATTAGAAGTCGAACTTGTTGCATGATTTACTCGCAGATAAGCTGTTAGTTCCACGTTCTTCCAATCATTAGGCCTAAGCATATACCCCTGGGCAGCCATTTGCTTTTGGTTGAGAGTCTTTATCTGGTTTTCTTGGAACAGGGTTGAAGTCAGGATGCCGTAGCGGACTTCAGAACTTTGGACTTTCCAACTCCCATCTGGATTTTTCTGAGTAAATGTGGTATGAGGCCCTTCGTTTGGTTCGCCCGTTCGGGGATCACCGTTCGGATTGTTAGCATTGAAGAACCATTGCTCACCGCCTGGTTTTGATGGGTATACCTCTTTAACGCCGAATCTATCGAAGCCACCGGAGGTGGTATTTCCACCGGAGGTGGTATTTCCACCCGGGGTTGTATTTCCACCTCCAGTTGTATTGCCGGTACCAACTGTTATCGTCACCGTCGCGGGATCGCTGCTCACTCCTTGCCCATCTATAGATTTGTAGGTGAAGCTGTCCGTGCCAGTAAAGTCTCCATTCGGAGTATAAAATTTGACACTTGAGACCGTGCCATTAATGACTACACCATTTTGTGGCTTAGTTACCACTGAAAACTTTGGTACATCATTTGGAATCGGAGAGTTACCGGTTAGGATAATTTGTACAGGGGAGGCTTTAGTAGTATGAACAATTATGTTATTGGCAGTAGGTTTCTGTGAAGGTGGTGGAGATGATTGTACTGGATTAACTGTTATAGATACAGTAGCGATAGTACTATTAACTCCGTGGTTATCGGTAGCTCGATAGGTAAAGCTATCCTTGCCAGCGAAGTTTGGATTCGGAGTATAAGTCACGCTGCTAGAAACAGAGCCAGGAGTAGGTTTTAGAGTGCCATTGACTGGCAATTTTACCACTGAAAACTTTAGTGTGTCGCCTTGAGCAGCAGGGGTACCGGTTAGCGTAATAGGTACAGGAGTGTTTGTAATAGTACTGATGAGTAGGTTGTTAGCCGTAGGTTTATGTGCTGGCGGTGGAGCTGGAGGTGCTGCTTTCACTGTTATAAACACAATGGCAATAGTGCTGTTTACTCCCAAACGATCTGTAGATCTATAAGTAAAGATATCGTGGCCTACAAATGCCCCATTTAGATCCGGTTGATATATTACAGAGTCTGGAGTTTTGCCCTTAAGAATCAGGCCATTAATGGGCAGGTCCACCACGCTGAACTTTAGCTTGTCACCCTTGATTGGGTCTGTGCCATTAAGTGTAATCGTTACGTTAGAATTAGAAGTTGTTTGAACTTTTAGATCCTTCGCAGTAGGTGGAGGAGGTGGTGGTGCAACAACCGTTATCAACACGGTTGCAATATTGCTCACTACTCCTCGGCCATCTGTAACTCTATATGTAAAGCGATCATGGCCTAAGAATCCGTGATTTGGAGTATAAACTATGGTATCGAAGGATTTACCGTCGGACAGGTTGCCATTGAAGGGTAGATCTACTATACTGAACTTTAGAATATCATTTGGTATTGGATCTGTACCGGTTAGGGTAATAGTTGTATTAGTATTTGAGGTAGTTTGAATCTTTAGTTTATTAGCAGCAGGAAGGTTATTTTTGGGCACAGTAGTAAATCCATCGATACCCAGTTCAGTTATACTTGCCCAATTATTCTCAGTATTTGCGTTAACGGTAACTCTTACATATCTGGCCTCAGTACCTGTAGGTAAATTGTACTTTTCAAATGGAGTTGTTCCACTGCTCTTTCCCCTAAATACTTGAGTATAAATAGTGCCATCTGTTGAAACTGAAATTACAAAATTATTTTGTCGCAGATTACCTCTATACCATGATAAATCTACACTGCAGATTGTTTTCTTACTGCCCAAATCTGCTTGAATGAACGAACCGATACCTAGGTTTGACCACCTTGTATTAAGATTATTGTCTAAAACATTTGTGGGTACATGTCCATCATTTCCATTGGCCGTTACTCCTAGTATAGATAGCTTCTTACAATCTGTAGTGGAAGGTGCCAAGCTCTGGGTTGCCTTCTGAAACATGCTTAGTTGGGCATTAGCATTCTGAGTAAGATTCAGGCGCACTGTCGCGCCGCTTACTATACTAAATAAGAGAGCAGTCATTAAAAACAGAGTAGCCACCCTCTTCAACCGAATACTCATAAAGTTTGGTATTATCTCTCCTAGCTCCGAAATTAGTTTCAATTAATTGAAGCAAAGACGACTAAGTATTTACATGGATTCGTGACATGTACTACGAGTAGGTATTATTAGTTTTGGCTATTATTATTTATTTGAAATAATAAGCGTAACTATATACTTGAATAAGTGATCGTTATTCCATAACCTTTTTCCATACAATCAAACCTATCAATCTTCTGTGCAGAAATAGCTACTATTCATTAGCATTGATAACAAGAAAACAATTAAGTAAGTTTTAAATCTACGATGGGTTTCCCTAGCCCTCTGCTAGCGATTTCACTCGTTCGTAGCCAAGGAAACGAGTAAGTACACCTTGAACAGCACAACTTGGTAGTATGAATTCGTAAAAACGTGTTAGATGGGAGCTCCGATGGAAATCGACAGGGTGTTGTGACTCAGGGGTTGAGATATAAGAATGCCTATACTAAAAATCATATACGAAAATAATGACGCATCAGTCAAAAGTATAGAAATTTAACTGGTTTTGTACTATACCAGTGTATTACTTGCTCAATAATATAATCGCGATTGTTGCCGTTTCATTTATCACAGTTGGCGTTATTTGGGCCATAGGAAACTTCACTCACCCTTCGCAGGAGTCCGGCAGCACTCACAAGGGACTTTTATTGATTGCGCAAGATAATCTTTTCAACAGAACCAACCCAAAAATATTCGCTACTGTGTACAGACCGGAAAAGCTCGATATATTGAATAAGGACTTTGTTAGGCACGATTTCATTGTAGATAAGCTCAATATCAATACAGCATACTTGTCATCTGAACAGGATTTCCCAACAGCAATTGCGTCAAGTAAACCAGGGACGTTTGAGTATTATTGCTCACTACATCCTATGACAATGCGCGGAGAGATCATCATCAGGCCCGGTTGAATAGTATAAAACTGAGTCAAGATAGGACCTAGCAAAATATAAAGATAGGTTCAGTCATATTCGCGAGTTTAGAATGACTTTTCAAAATAGCTTGGGATATGACTCCAACGAGCAAAGAATTGGAGGTAAGCGAATACGCAGTCAGCCAGGCACATAGAGATTCGAAACCACTTATACATACCTTAGAATGGCAATTTCTTCGAAGACAAGAAATATACACCAATCAATTAGCCAATTAAACCTGCACGCATTGAACTAATGATAGCTAATCCTACTTAATGGCATATAAGGTCGCCTCGTGAAATTTTGTCATTCTTATTAATCCATTGTTGCACCTATCAACTGTGCTACACTGTGCAGCATTCTGCTGTAAAAATAGTCTAAATAATTCAGGAAACAGCATTAAATCTTTTCCAAATTAGACAGAAACTTTGTCACAGCCAATTAATCCACCCACACAACCGTCAGAAGAATGACCAGATGTATTCCACTTGATAGTTACGTAAATCTACAATAATGCGTCCAAATAGTTCTGTCACAGTAAGATACTTGCTTGTCTATTTATTGTATTTGTATTGTATTTGCATTGTATGTATCTAAAAGAGATCATATTATGAAAATTGTTCTTTTTTCGATACCGGCATCGTTAAACAATCGTCAAACCCAATAGATCTCTAAACGGTTGCGTTATTTCTTTATACGAATGAACACAAACATTAGCTGACTGACCAAGCCGCCACATAGAACAATAGTAAAGGTACAAACCTTCACGGGTTATAGGTTGGGGGTTCTATTCTAGCTGTGTTCCATGATAAACACCTAATGCTAGCAGAAGTACCGATTATCTTGAGTTAACAAACCTATCATAACAAAGTACTGACAAAACAATGGAATGACATTCGTGTAGCGCTTTACATGACCTGACCTTCAACTATAACGGTCTGTGTCGTAAAAGATTCCAAATCAACTTATACGATTGACTGTAATCAATTGTGGATTAACAGAAATTGTAAGCTCTGATTTCTATGCTCATTGTATATAAAGCTCGTAAATTTATCTAACCCAGTTGCTAGATGATTTAGCTAAGAACCGTGTAGATTTCCAGAAGCCCAGAAAAGAAGGGCTCACGTACATTGTAGACAGGTTTCAGGCTATTGACAAGGACAATTTCAAAATACTGGCCCCGTTCGTAGACATGGTCAAAATTCGTGGCGCACTGCCTTTGCTCACACCAGATCGCCTCCTGAAAGATAAGATCAAAATGTATCATGACTTGGAGATAAGCGTATCTACAGGCAGTACACTTACAGAATTTGCAATTCTGAATCAATCTGTGGAGAGGCTCGCAAAACAGGCCTATTCCATAGGAGTAGATGCCATAGAGATCGGTGAAAACAACTTGGACTTGAGTTTGGAAAATAAAAAAAAGATTGTAGAGATCATAAGGTCAGTCAATATTGATGTACAATGGAAAATAGGTAGGAAAGATCCTAGGCATCAACTCGATGCAGATGAGACGGTAGCCAAAATTGGGGACGCCCTTAAGATAGGATCACAGAAAGTGATTCTAGAGGCCAATGATGGTATCAACGTTGGCATATACGATGAAAGAGGTTTAATAAAATGGAATCTTGTAGGTGCAATAACTGCAAAGTTTCCACCAAGCACTTTCATATTCGAAGCTCCGCAAGAGTCTCAACAATCTGCCTTGATCGCAGAATTTGGACAGAGGGTTAATCTGGCAGAAGTTCATCCTGATTCTCTAGCATCTGTTGAATCTCAGCGACGAGGGTTTCTTTCAAAGGCAGTATTTAATGTATCATATTTGCGGAAGGATCCGGAGGGCGGACCAGCAGCCAAATTCATTTATTATATTATAAAGACTAAACACCCTATTGAACAAAGCGATTTGATAAGTCTAAGCCATTTACCAAGAAGGACAGTACAGGGAGCAATCGACGAACTTAAATTACAAGGATTGATAATAGCAAGAAATAGCCTAGATGACGGTAGAAAGCGAGTATATGCCCCAGTTCATTCAGATTGGCTTTAAATGCTTGTGCTGTCAAAAATCAAACTCGCATATGAGGAGTTTTTAGGTTCATTGAATCGGATTTTGTCTTAACAAATAGTTAAAAATACTGGATCAATTGCCGGTGATTCTTTTCACACTCATTATGGGATCAAGTATTATTTAACTCCCATTTACTGTCAATTGTCTTATGCTATAAGTATCTCCTTGCATATTTCCTTGAAACACCAGCTTCACGAATCTTGCCGTAATTGGGGAGTTTTGCAGGTTAAATTGTTCTCTGCCTGATACCATACCAGTATTTTGAGCAGAGCCTTGGGAAACATAGTGAACTCCATCCGTTGATGTCTGGATTGTGAAAAAGTTAATTACCTTATCTCCATTGGTAAATGAAATCCCTAAATTGCAAATTGCTTTCTGTTGCCCCAAATCTACCTGGATCCAGGACCCCTTTCCTGTGGCCGACCACGTTGGAGTTTGACTTCCGTTTGTATCATTCCCATTGTTCAAACCAGTAGCAAGTATGTTTGAGTTGTTAGTATTGCTGTCCGTAACTTCTGCTATTTTTAGCTTATCTTGGGTACAAGATGCGGAGCCCAAAGACTGAGTGCCAAAGGAATTGCCTTTGACATTTGCCAATGTGGTGAATGACATATATTGATTTTTCGGAAAAATAGCATGTACCTCAATCTCCCAAATTCCTATTGGTCCAGACACCTGAAATGTATTCGGACTTGTCTGCGTAAGAGGGTGTAACGATGGTACGTCTCCGTCATAATCCGTAATAAATGCATCTACTTTTGTAGGATGCTTATTGAAATGAAAGCTGATAGGATCGCCTGTTTGTACAGTCAGACTAGCATTGTTATCTCCTGGTAAAGATGGCAATTGCACTTTGTTCAGCTGTCCACCTTGGACAAAAATAAAGGGTGACATTGCATATTCACGATTGCCATACACTAATTTTGCCGTCGGCAATGTTGACACTTGATTTGGGTCTGGAATGTGAGTGGCATGAAGGGCATATACTGGGTGGAATAATAAAGAAGTGTTTGGTGCCCAAATGGCGAAAATGGTTACTACAACTAGCAAGATGATTTGAAGACTTTTTGCAGCGTTGATCCCTTTCAAATCGGAGATCTCCACTCCTTTGCTCATAGGCAATAGTTTGTTGCGGGAGTATTTACGTAATATTGAACTAACTACCAAAATAATAATCAGTATGAAAGATATCAACATTAGCCGCTTTTATCTCCTATAAACAAAAGGAACTGATGCCCTAATACGGGTACAAGGTTGTCTAGTCCATCGCTGTTTTTATGCTCGCATTTCTCTGACATAATGAATATAATTTTTATTTAACCGCCCATTAATTTAATTGGAAAATAATGAAGACTCTAGATAATCAAGCCAATCACCCAATTGTCAAGCGTACTTTTAGGGGAGTCAACACTAGTAGAATTGGGCGTGGGTATTCAAAGGCTGAATTAAGAGAGGCAGGTTTGTCAAACATAAGACTCGGAAAGAATCGAGGCATACGAATTGATGTGCTGAGGAAAACAAGTCATCAGGAAAATATTGAACGACTCAAGGGGCTAATAAGTTCATTCAGTCGCGCCAATAAATCAGTTAGTGGAAAGCATACCAGAAAGAAGCGAAGTGAGAGCAAAGAGGCCCCTGGTACCACAAAGTGACTTGCCTGACATGTGGGTGTTAATACACATCTACCTATTTGCGTCAATTGCCAAAGTAGGGTTACAGAATAGTCAAAAGACATCACCGAAGGCATCTTGGGTGCGTCGGTTTATTCTTAGCCACATTATTATAATACGAATCTGCTAAAATAATTTATGCGCTTAAGATATTGGAAAATGGCTGCTGATGAGCTCATTGACGCAAATTATCCCGTTGAAAAGGCCAATCATTGGGAAATCAAATGTACGGTAGAGGAACACCGACATTTCGGTGTGTTCTGGTATAGGTATGGAACTCCTTACGACAAGGAGCCAGTTCATGGGTTATGCTTTTACCATAACGAGATCCCTCTGCAAATGGTCCAAGAGATCGCAGAGTTCCTCCAGTCTAAAACTGGAGGAAAGATTCTTTCTAGAAAGTCTAGGGTATTTCTACAAGGATCAGATGAGTTCTCAGATCCAAGGGCAATAGCCAATCTGGCCAAGGAAGTGAGCTCAAAGTTCAATGTACCTACTGAGATCACGATTGAATTTGAAAAGGTGACGAAAGAAGAACAAGAAAAGAACAGTTTTAGACTACCCATCAATAAGATGCTACCAATAGCAGGGCCAGATTAAGTCCCGGGGCACACAACATTAATATTTTTTACGCTGTCTACCGAAAGTTAGATAGAGTGAACAGCGACAGCGATAGCACATAACATGCATAGATTTACTCTCGAACACCCAAGATTAGGCTCCAATTTGAAGTTCAGCTGGATAACTATTGTTAGCAGTTTCATTAAAGCATGCATTTTCCTAAAAATAGAATTAAACAAGAATGACGTTAGACGATTGGAAAAGATTTTGGCTGCAAATGATGTGTATATGAAACAGTTTGCGGACTACACGATTGCTTCAATAGCATAATGCCATAACGGTAAGAATGTAAAGAGTTGGCTAGTTAACCATGCCATGAAACTAACACGTGAGCAGCAAATCAAGTCACTGCGTCGGCAGATACGGGACATGCTCCGGGAGCGCCTGCTGATATGATACGAGAAGTACAGGACCAGTTGAGGGAACTGGTACGTCAAAATAAGGTCACCGACGCTTGGAAAGAGGGACAAGTACAAGAGATAAATCAACGATTTCTAGACACGATAAATGAGCTAATTAACGACGGCTTTCGCCTTGACGCCATATTTCTTAGTGTATGCTACATGAAACATTTAACCGGACGTGCGACGTATAATGGACTAACCATAAATCCATTGCAAGTAGATCTATCGGAAAAATTGAAAGGCTGCACCGTTAAGGAATATTTGAATAGTGTAGAAGAGTCTGCGCTTCGACAGCTTGAGAAAGATATTAAGGTAAACGCCGAGAATAATGACTTATTCGGGCTAGCTAATGCAGATGTTTCGAAGAAAAAAACAAGTTGACGTTGACGACGTGCTATCTGCAGGAAATCCTACCGTGTTAAGGAGATTGCGTTACGGCTACCGAATCTTATGTTCTTCCGCGAAAAGCCCATAAAGAAGGAAGACCCAGGCGTCTAGAACAATACGTGTCAGCATCATGCATACGATGCAGTACAAAAGAGTCGGTATAAGCGGTATATACGCTGCCTGAATGCACTCTACTGCGTGACACCACGTAACTAACTATGAAAAATCGGTAACGTTACCAGTCCAGATTCCCATCACGTAGTCAAATTCTGCACATCCCAAGATAAAATCTGAACTCTTTTCTTAAGATGATCCAGACATATGTGAAAAAGATTCTGGTGCCTCAAAGTTAGTAAAGTAAGGAAAGTTACACCGGGTTGGTACGATATGAGAAGGAGTATGACATGCCGTAGCGTTTGTAATAACTCTATTGCGAGTGTTATTGGTATGACCATTTTGATAGTCTCAAATCCAATGATTGTCTTTTCACGACCTTGTTTCAGACACTTTTCGATATAACCAGGTGCTGCTAACACATAATTAAATAATAGAATGAAAATACCTAGTATGAGTATAATATAGAAGTAGTCAAGTACAGGATACCCACCGGAGAAAAGGTGCCAATTGTAATGATAGCTGGTAAAACGATAAAAAGGACTATTGTAGTAATCCTTCCTACAGGAAGAAATAGACGACGCATTCTTAGGTTCTAATATCGGCAGGCGTAGGTTTTAACTCTTTTCTGACATACAAGCCTTAACAGGCCTTTTTTCTAGAACCTATCACCCAAGTTTCTACTGGAAACCGCCTTGTAAAAAGTTCTATTCGAAAAATGAGCTATAACGCATTACGGTCTAGAACTGTTTGTTTGTTTGTTTAGGGCTTTAAATTTCAGCTAATTCCGGCTTATGCTGGCTAATCATTTTACGTAGTCCTTTCATGTAGTTTTGGGCAAATGTGGTTATTGGCTGCGAAGAGTACCATATACACCCGAGGACCTGACAGTCATGACAAGTACGTGCAATTTCCCATTGCGGCGCATCCCAGATCTCCTCCACATTTTTCTCAAGAAGATTATATGTATTCTCCGGTGAATTAAATTTCCAGCACGGAACCATAACTGTTCCGTTACTATTGACGAAGACGCTTTTCCAAACACCACATTCCTCAAAGATACCTCGCCCATGTTCTAATATTTGTTCAAAATATTGTGCTGGAATCATTATTTGGGGTGAGCTGTGATGTTTCATGTATTCGAGGATACTTTCGCACACCTTTTCCATCGTTTGCTTATCAGGAAGAAGTGAAAAATTGACATCGGATCTGTCTTCGACAAACGTGAGCGAAACTGCGTTTGAACCCAATTCCTTAGCCTTATCAAAATAAGTTTGATTAATGAACTCTTCGGTGTTGTATTTTGTTATTACACTATTAAAGTAATGGGGTACTTGATGTTCTACAAGAAGATCAAGATTTTTCATTACTCTCTCAAATGATTCATGTGACACACCACGAACTTTACGGTAAGATTCTTCAAATAACGAGTCTATGCTGCATGTAATGAACTGGATATAATTCCGAAGCTCAGCTAGGTCTATATTATGTAGGAGAGAACAATTGGTAATCAACGTTATTGGTAGTTGCAGATCATATAGATAATGAATAAGATTCATAAAGTCAGGTCGACTGGTTGGTTCACCACCCTCGACGATTGACCAAATGCAATACTTAGAAACCTTATCAAAAATTCCTTTCCATTGGTTAGTAGTTAGATCGTGTTTTCTAGCAACGTTCAATTGGCCCGCTTTATCAGATACACCAAACGGACACATGGGACAAAAGAAATTACAATAATGGGTTAAACTAAATACTGCTATTAACGGTCGTCTTCTTCCAATAAGTCTATTCCCAGACCACTTTCCTAATAGTTTGAGTGTACGGATAGTGTCGACAACCATACATCGAGCTTGGTAAAGACATACATATTAAGCGTTTACATTGCTGGAAAGATTTGATTGCCAGAACTGGAACTGAGGAACTAACTAAAGAGATCTGAAACCATTTTTGCGTACCAAGTTTCGGCTACGTCGTGGGTTCTAATAATATTTGCACCGTTCAATATACAGATCAACTCCATTATGGCTGAAGGTATCAAAAGATTCCTTGATGCTAAACTGAACAGATTCCCTAAGAACGATTTTCTTGAAACTGAAATACAAATGGGTATATCAAAAGATCGTAATAATGATATATTAGAAAGGATATCTAAATCTCTTATATACCACTCCAATCCGTCTATCTTTGAATAAAATGGATTATTTCCATGTTTTCTAAAAAATCCAATTGATGGATCTATGATCATCTTTTCCTTATCTATTCTGTGATTTTTAGCGATACCGATACTTTCGTCTAATATGTTAATGGTATCATTAATGTCACCTCTTTGCAATACCTTTGACGATCCGAGATTGTTCTCTTTACTATTGCTATTTTTGTAAGCACCAATAATGACTGGAATTTCAGATTCTGAAACCACTAGAGACATTTTTTTATCATATTTTAAGCCTGTAACATCGTTTACTGCATCTATTTCATATTTTAACATGGCTCTTAATACATCTGCCCTGACCGTATCTATCGAAATAGGTATTTTACTAATCTGTCTGATGGTAGATATTGCTTTAGATAGCCTTTCGATCTCCACATCAATTGGGATTGTTGTATTTAGATAAGGAGTAGTTGACATGCCCCCGATATCGA
>JAICVW010000249.1 GCA_025935105.1 Nitrososphaeraceae archaeon | reverse complement strand
TCAGAATAATGCGAACTTGTAGTAGGTTAATTTAACAGAATAGGTCTGCTCTGAACCATTATAAAGAGATTTTATTTCATAATTACGCAAGACGTCTAGTAATGACACCATGAGTGAACACGCTAATATGCGTACTGCTGATATTGTAGCTGAAGAATTGCTTGATTGGAATGTTGATACAATTTTCGGTTTGCCTGGCGATGGTATTAATGGATTTATTGAAGCCTTAAGACGTAGGCGGGACAAAATTAAATTCATACTTGTTAGACATGAAGAATCGGCAGCATTTATGGCCTGTGCCTATGCAAAATATACTGGAAGGCTTGGTGCATGTGTAGGTACTTCAGGACCAGGGGCAATACACCTATTAAATGGGTTATATGATGCAAAAGCGGACAATACTCCTGTTATTGCCATTACAGGAACCACCTACTCTGATTTGATGAATTCTGGCTATCAGCAGGACGTAAACCTACTGCAGCTATATTCTGACGTCACTGTTTACAACGATATGATCGGTGTTCCAGAGCAGGCAGAAATGGCAGTTGATATTGCATGTAGAACAGCATTGGCTCAGAGAGGAGTTAGCCATCTAACAATACCAATAGATGTACAAGAAAAAAGACTGAGTGGCAAATATTCTAAGCATAACATTGGACATCACACTTCCCATGTTTATACTGCAGAAACGATCCCAAGTCATTTTTTAATAGAAAATGCAGCTCGTATTCTTAATGCAGGGAACAGAGTTGTGATACTCGTGGGACAGGGGGCACTTGAAGCTGGAGATGAGGTACTGGCAGTTGCAGAAAGGTTAGGTGCTCCAATTGTGAAAGCATTATTGGGCAAGGCAGTAATTCCTGACGATAATCAGTATAGCTTAGGAGGCCTTGGTTTACTTGGAACTACACCGTCTAGCGATGCTATGGACGAAGCAGACACACTACTTATGATTGGAACATCTTTTCCATACATAGACTATCTTCCAAATCCAGATCAAGCAAGGGGAATTCAAATTGATGTAAAACCTGAAAAGATTGGCCTTCGCTATCCTGTAGAAATTGGATTGGCTGGTGATTCAAAGTTAGTACTAACTGAATTACTTCCTCTCCTGAATCAAAAATTTAATCAGGGATTTCTCAAGTCAAAGCAGGATGCAATGAAGAACTGGAATAGATTAATGAGAGAACAAAGTACAAGAACCGATAAGCCAATCAAACCCCAAGTCATAGCCCAGGCTGTTTCTGATGAACTAGACGATAATGCGATAATCTCAGTTGATTGCGGAACAAACACAAATTGGGCTGCTCGTTTTATCAACATTAGAAAAGGAATGAAATTCTCTCTCTCAGGCACTTTGTCGAGTATGGCAAATGGTTTGCCATATGCTATAGCAGCACAGGTTGCATTTCCAGACAGACAATCAGTTGCAGCATTTGTTGGTGATGCTGGATTGACTATGTTGATGGGTGAATTTGCTACCGCAGTACAATATAACCTTCCCATCAAGGTCATAATTATCAAAAATAATACGTTAGGGATGAGTAGATGGGAGCAGATGGCATTCCTTGGAAACCCAGAATTTGGAGTAGAATTTTCTCCAATAGATTGGGTAAAGTTCGCTGAAGCATGTGGTGGCAAAGGGTATTCCATCAAGGAACCAAAAGAAGTAAAATCCATAATGAATCAAGCTATGAAGGAGAGAAAACAACCAACCATAATAGAGCATATGTAGACCCGTTTGAACCGCCAGTTCCGCCGAAGGTAGAAATGGAGTTTGTTAAAGAATTAGCTAAATCATTCGTTAGAGGGCAACCATACGCAAATAGGATAGCATTGACTTTATACAGAGACCAGGTCCATAATATTTTAAAAAGGATACATACACATCACGCGCATCATCAAGTTGATAGGTAGGTAGATAGGTAAGTAAAGGTGAGTTGAAAACGGCCGAACACATTATGAACAAACAATCAAACTGCTCTTGTGATGTTTTAATTATAGGTGGTGGCTCTGCTGGTCTTCGTGCAGCAATTGAAGCTCATGATGCTGGCGCTAATGTTCTCATAATTAGTAAAAGCAAAAGAGGTGATCCTCATACAACACTTGCAAGAGGCGGTATCAATGCGGCCCTTGGTACTATGGATCCAGATGATAACTGGGTGGTACATGCAGCTGATACTCTAAGAGAGGGTGAATTTATTGCTGACTATGAAAGAGTCGAGATACTCTGCAAAAATGCACCTGATGCTATAAATGAACTGGTAAATTGGGGTGCTAGGTTTCATAGAGAAAAAGACGGTAGACTAACACAACGATTCTTTGGAGCTCACACATATAGAAGGACTGTATTTTATGAAGATTGGACTGGTCAGGAGATAGTACGTGTATTGATGGAGCAGGTGAATCAGCGAAATATCAAAATAATAGATAATGTTTACATCACAAAATTATTAAAATCAAAGGATTATGTAAACGAAGAAAGAGGACCACCACCACTACCACCAGCACCACAGCCAGCTTCATTAACATCATGGAAAACAACAGCAGCAACATACAAGCAACATGAGCAAGAAGAAGAACAAGTCAGAGGAGCATTTGGAATAGACTTAGAGAATAAGGAATTTGTTACGTTTGAATGCAAGTCTTTAATCCTTGCCGCTGGTGGATATACTCGAGTCTATGCAGTCAGTAGTTCTAGAATTTTTGAAAACTACGGAGAAGGTATAGCTTTGGCATACGAAGCAGGAATAGATTTAGTAGATATGGAGATGGTACAGTTTCATCCTACTGGAATGGTTTGGCCAGATCAAGCAGTGGGTACTTTAGCCACAGAAGCAATACGAGGCGAAGGCGGGATTCTATTAAATTCAAACGGTGAGAGATTTATGAAAAATTATGATCCTGAGAGAATGGAGCTAGGACCGCGTGATGTAGTGGCCCGTGCTAACTATAATGAAATAATCTCTGGAAGAGGCACAGAACATGGAGGAGTTTGGTTAGACGTAACCCATCTACGAAAGGAGGTAATTCAAGAACGGCTGACTACTATGTATGAACAATTCCAAAAACTTGATGGAATTGACATATCAAAGGAGAAAATGGAGGTCGGGCCTACTGCGCATTATTCTATGGGCGGAATTGTAGTAGATATAAACTGCAGAACAAGGGTTAAGGGCTTATTTGCAGTTGGAGAGGTGATAAGTCAGATTCATGGCGCTAATCGTTTGGGCGGGAACAGCTTACTGGACACAGTAGTTTTCGGAAAAATTGCTGGTGGAGAAGCTGCTGGATTTGCAAATGAACTAAAAAGAGAAAGCGAGGAAACTGGAGCAGGACTATCACAACCAGCAAGAACTAGTAATACTAATAATAATGACCAAAAGGAGAAACTTGATATTAATCTAGACCTATTCTCACTTAAGGAACCAATCAAGTTTCGTAATGAAATACAAGAATTGATGAAACTGAATGCTGGAATAATAAGAGAACAAGTAATGCTTGAAAATGGATTGAAAAGAATTCTAGAATTAAAGAATGAGTTTTATTTTAATAGTAATAAAAACAATAATATTAATTCAAAAGAGTTCAAAATTGACGATGATAATTCTGAAAATATTATCTTAAGTTGGCATGTAAAGTGTTCACTAATTACTTGCGAAGCCATAATAAGAAGTGCCTTGATGCGACAAGAGAGTAGAGGAGCACACTATAGATCTGATTTTCCAAGGCTAGATGATGAAAGATGGAAGGTAAATATCTATTGCAGGAAGGAAAAAAAGGAAGTATCTGCGGATGCGGATGCAACTGCAGCAGAGGAAATGATATTGTTCAAACAAAATGTTAAAGGAATCAAAGGGTCACTGGCAGATTTCATTAAATCACATGTCAAAGCAGCCCACCATCGTACATTTGAATAGTAAGGTAGTCGAAAATGTTTACATGAATTCTAAGCACCGAAGTAAAATCATTAGAATACTGGTATGAGCTAAAGTATTGAATGATTGTTTTCTCTTAGAGTTCCCACTTTCTCGTTAGATTTCCTCTTTGTACTGGATTAATTATGCTATCTATTTCAGTAAAAGACATGCTCATAATCTGTTTGATCTAGATGGTAACAGTAAAGCCTTTGATTCTAAAATTAGAAAGATTCTAGAATAGTCTGCATGACATAGAAGCGATCTGATATTATCCCATGGTTACAAATCTGAAACATGTTACTCCGAATTCTTTTAGAACGTACT
Organism: Nitrososphaeraceae archaeon; assembly: GCA_025935105.1. Classification (GTDB taxonomy): domain Archaea; phylum Thermoproteota; class Nitrososphaeria; order Nitrososphaerales; family Nitrososphaeraceae; genus Nitrosopolaris. Next base: position 963 of record JAICVW010000249.1, on the reverse strand, counting down.
GCTTAGGCTTGAACATCGAACACTGGAGAATCTATGAACTATGTGAGTAGATTATTTGGTTATTCATGACTATACAGATGCTATGAGATTTGTTCCAGCTGCTGCATTTCATTTATATTTGACAATTCATCGTGAGCTGATACAAAAACCTGGCTATCCCTCTCTATCCCTATGAAGCGACGATCAAGGTTTAAAGCAGCTCTGCCTATTATCCCAGTCCCCATGAATGGATCAACTATTACATCATTCTTTATTGATAGTCTTGAAATTATGTATTCTATCTGTGCTAATGGTTTCAGCTTCCCGTCTATTATTTCACTGGCTAGTGAAGAGTCTATCAAATCGCTAATGGAATTGAGGGTCTTAGGTCCATCATCTTTTACGTACCATAATAGAGGCTTACACGCAGAATAAACACGGTACATCTTCTCTTATCGCTAATTGCCACCAATATTTCAAATTGGAAACACTTACATTCATATTTTTAAAGACTTGTGACAACAAATGATTTGGAACATATGTTAGCAAGCTGCCTTTAGGTTTCAAAATTCTGCTTGCAAAATGTGCTAATTTTCGATATATTTGCAAATCTTCTGTGTAATCGTAGGATTGGTAAATATCAGGTCAACACTATTATCATAAATAGATTCAGTTTATCCTGCAAATCTTCATCAAAAAGCTCTAATCGTTCTTGTTTGTATGTTCTAATGAGCTTTGCATTTAGCTCTCTTTCTACTAGTTTTTTGGCATTTGCATGTTCGATTTCTTGCTTTCTAATTTGATTGTATACTCTAGCCAGGCTTGCGCTAACATCCCTGAGACTATTTTTGAGATTCATTTGCTACTTTGATAATAAGATCAATATGCTTTGGTCTTGCAAGTCTACCTCCTGCCAGAAAATACTCTTTTTTCTTTGTTGTTTTTCCAACAATATCAACGGGTGGATATACTACCAGTGCTTTT
>JAICVW010000338.1 GCA_025935105.1 Nitrososphaeraceae archaeon | reverse complement strand
GATGCAAGATGGGGCTTTAGTCACACCAGAGGTTGGATTTTGGATACAAGTTGCATATAATACTTATCTGTCAAATGAATTAATCATTTTCAATGCAATTGAAAGATAATTGCATATATGTCAATTTCTGCAACATACCAGATCATATATGCAATATTATAATTCGAAGGTTAATTTTTGTTTGATTATTGATATCCACAGATCTCCCTTGCCATGATTGTCATAAACTATCATATTGCCTTTGCGGTTTTTGCTTTTCAACCCAATGTTCATACATCTTAAGCAACTCATCAACATCTGTTTCTTTTTCTGAAAATGTAATTATTACACCAAATTTTCTATTTTTGCTATCATGCCCTCTTGCAAAATAGCCCCAGAAGGTGTCAGGGAGTCTCGCAAAATTCTGCTTATTATTAGCAATTGACATCAGATTATCAGCTATAGTTTCCACTACCTTCTTTGCATCATTGGATTCTATCATAATACGAATATAAAATTCTGTTACTTTTATTTTTATAAAATAACTGAATATCTATTTCAACAATTCAAACATCCTAGTAGAATGCACAGGCCTGGATTGGAGGAAATTAGATATATAATGCCTTCTGGGTAAAATTGTATTTGATTTTTGACAAACCTTTTGGGAAAAGTCGTCTCTGTTCGGTCACCTTCTCCCGTTAGATAACAAGCCTCAGAGTAGTTTTTTTACCTGTTATATTGTATTTCTTTTCTTTTCTCTATCTTCTCTTCATAAATAGTTGTCCACCATACTGTAAGTAACCGATGAACCGTTATTAAATGAATGTTTTTTAGCCATATTCTCCTAATGTCTAGAGGATTAGCGGTTCATGGAATACAAGGTTTTGATTATGAGAAAGCAAGAAAAGATCTAGAGATTCCAAATAATTTTGATGTGATGGCAATGATTGCAATAGGAAAGAGAGGACCAAAAGAGCAACTACCGCCTCAACTTCCAGAAAGAGAATATCCAAATGATAGAAAACCTTTGAAAGAAATTATAATGGAGGGTCTGTTTCAGCATCCCAAGGTTTGAAGTACTGAGAAAGAGTACTCTTACGGGTACGTTTGAGGTCAAATGTAATGTAAGCTTAATTCGACATCATTTCCAGCTATTTTGCAGAGATTCGTTCTTGCGCGCGTTTCAATACTTTTCCTTCTTCCAGGGATAATGATATTCCATTCATCTCCCTAAACTGCATTGCGTTAAGGTCTTGGTCGTAAATGGAATAAGGTGGGTATATATTCATTGTGATTTCAGCATTATGAATTCTGGGATTATTTATCAAAAAAGTCATCCTTTGATCAGTGATTAGTTATTGTGTGGTAGGATACTGTATGGGCGCATTCTATCTAATGTTCTACCTGGTGAGGCAGCGACGAACGTGCAGACGAAACTAGAAGATCCGAATATGGTAGATACATAGTAAAAATAGAAAGGAAGTAAAATACATTTATATCTATCTTTCTTTCACGGTTATCTTCATATTTTTAATATTATGTGGTTCTCTTGAATAATTTTTAATCCGTTTAGACCGCATGCATTATATCGTCTCTTCCATTTGTACCATGTGACTAGGGAGACAAATGATGAAATTTCTTGTAGAGCCTGGAAAATCAATGAAAAAACTCAATCTTAAAAACTGGGAGGCTGATTATGACGCGGGCAAAAGAAAGGAGGACGTCGAAGACGAACTAGATCAATTTTCTAGTCGAATGTCCGATTTACAATACAAACTCTTTGCGGCTAAGAGCCAGTCTCTTCTAATTGTTCTTCAAGGTGTTGATGCTTCTGGCAAAGATGGTACTATTCGTCATGTTATGGGAGGGTTAAATGCTCAAAGTTGTTATGTAAAGTCTTTTAAGGTTCCAAATGAAGAAGAGCGGTCTCATGATTATCTTTGGCGCATCCATAAGGCCATTCCGCAAGATGGTGAAATCGCAATTTTTAATCGGTCATACTATGAGGATGTCATAGAGGCTCGTGTTAATAATTTAATTCCCAAGAATGAATTAATCCAAAGATATAGACAAATCAATGATTTTGAAAGATACTTATCAGAGAACCATATTACGATATTGAAATTCTTTTTGCACATAAGCAAGGACGAACAGAAACAAAGAATTAAGGAGCGATTACATGACCCGACAAAACTCTGGAAGTTATCTGAAAGCGATCTGATTTCTAGGAGGCACTGGAATAAGTATATTGAATCCTACGAAGAAACTCTTAGTAGGTGTAGTACTAGCTTTGCACCCTGGTACATTATCCCTGCAAATTTCAAGTGGTTCCGTAATTGGATGATAGCTCGTACTGTTGTCAAAACGTTAGAGGAAATGCACTTAGAATATCCTAGACCAAAAATCGATATCTCTAAGTTTCTCTGAATGGTTGTATTACAAAGAGTAAATGGTTGTAAGTCTGGTAATTTAAATTAATAACCTAAATATGTTTTTGATAGATTTCAATCTTCCCATGTATTGATTAGATCTTCTAGCATCAACTAAGTCGACTGTCTGAACCAGTTCTCGTATATGTAATTTATTGCAAAATACTTCCTCATGGCAGTAGCTGTGTTGGTTGTGGCTTCGGAACTTTCACTTAATTGATTGGGCTGATCTAGATGTGATAATTTTGTCAGTTACCTTTTCCAAAAATTGTCTTGTACAGATAGCTCCGCATTTCTTTTCCTTTCTCGACGCTATCCCTCAACGAAGACAGAACTTTCATGAAAATAATGGATCCCAATCTACAATATTTTTTACCACTATCATAATTGCTTTGGCGCAAGATTGTATTCGTAGCAATCTTTTATACAGAATTCCTACAAACCAATACTGATCATAGTGCCCACGAAAATTCTCATGAGTAAGGAATGGATCTCTTAGGGAGAGGGAGATCGATAACTTAAACTATATCCGTTAGTTGTTGGGTTCTTTTCTTTCTATTGTAGATAGTTGTAAATCCAGGATTGGATTGTATTGAACAACTCCAACATAGGTACTTCTGATGAAGAAATTTAGATTACGCTAGAATTAACTTTTGTATTTAGAAATAGGCGTCTCTAGTTATTCGGATATACGAATTTGTAGAAATTGATTTAGATCATTAAGGTCGCTATTTTCCAGTACCGATCAATTTTTGTTCGCTATCTGACCGTCTGCAATAACCAGACAAATTGCGGCTTGCTAACATAGGGAGAGCACAATACATTTATTTCACTTAAGCTCACATGCACTCAAGACTTATGAGCCAAAACTGGGATGAAGATAACGACTTTTCGTGTAATATAAATTTGAATGATTCTGAATTGATTCTTATTGACCAAATCCTCACATATCACCAAGAGATGCTTCGTGAGTTCTTAATGAAGCATGGATGTCATGATATACAAGAGAAATCAGTGCTAGAAGATGAGTTAGAGAATACTATCAATATTCTTAGCAATGTCAATGAAAAACAGACATCTAGAGGACTGATTACTTGGAAACAATATTTGTCTAGACGCAAGGCAATGGAACGACAGGCAGACGGCAAGAGAAGTAATGGGTAGAGAAAGAAGGCTCCAACTATTCATCACACCTTTTTTGGTATTACTCCTCTAACCTTAGCCATTATAGTCAATTGGCTTTGTAGCAAATTAGCGAGCACAGTACTCATGAACCTTTGTTTTGTTTGATTCATCTTCTGCAAGGACCGCAATATGTATCTTGGAATTGATGGGTTTTACCTTGATAGTTAACATTGCAGGTTCATTGTTGGGTTAATATTGAATCAGCTGCTCTTCTTCCTCCAACTATGCTAAATAATAAAAGTGTGCTTTTCTAGAGATCCTGTTAACTTAACCTCTATTCGCATTCAAGAGTATCATAAACCTTATTCTATCCATATTCACAAGAAATATAATACAAATAATTTCAGCCAGTTCTTGAGATACTGCATGTCGTAATCTGACTTCCTGCAAGGAAAAATGGTCATCAAAAGAGTACTGTCTTATCCTTAATGTGCTAAAGAACTGTTCCAACATATTTTTCAATTCTATAGTACCGAAAATAGATCTGGTGAATCAATCCTGTCCATATATCTATTTGTCTATCTATGAACTCATCTGGAAAGTAATTTGACATACTACTTGAGACTTTCTCACCAGTTTACCTATAGCTTTGATTGTGTTTTATTACGATAGTGAGGTTCGAAGAGCTAACTGTTAATCAATGGAATCTTTTACTTCCGTGAATTCCTC
>JAICVW010000224.1 GCA_025935105.1 Nitrososphaeraceae archaeon | reverse complement strand
CATCTAAGCTTAAGATACATCATTTTATTCCTCCAAATATTAATATCTAGTTTTGATATTAAGAACTTGATTAACGATGTATGTGAACATTGTTATTCTTTGAAATACATTATATGATTCATCATATTATATACTATCCATATAGGAATGCAAAAAAAAATGATGCAAAACACAAGAGTAGACTGATACGGCACAAAATATCGCAGAAAGATATACCAAGTCATTGATACTAATAACCAAAGAATATCGTTACATGATAGGATCAAAATGTGAGTAAGTGACGATTGTATAAATGATTTTAAATCTCCCCTCAAACAGACAACCGCCAACCAACATTCTGTAACCCTTACCCGCGTACTATCTTTGTCTTACCGCAATCAAATTATGTGTTGCCAAATTATGAATATAGGTAAGTATTTTTTTTAAATAAATTAATAATAACGTGGTTCTACAAAGCTTTGATGTTGGTAATGGGTTATAAATGGTCATAGATTTGTCTAATTGTTGTCATTATAGCTCATACTTGCATTGGGTCTTTCATCTTCAAGATATTGATTTTCTCCAACAAGTGACACAAATACATCATCTAAGGTTATGGGCGAAACCCTGAAGGCGAGATTCTTCTTCAGAGCAAAATCTGATATTTCTTTGACTGTAGATTCGAAGGTAAATATCCTTAATGTTCCAGCCCCTGTATCTATAACAGATCCATATGATCTAAGCATGTCAATATCAACAGTATCTTTTGCAATATCGACCTTGATATTCTGAGGTATAATTTTTCTTAATTCACGCATGTCACCTTCTGCTATTACTCGTCCCCCATCTATAATCACTATATTATCTGAAAGCATCTCAGCCTCATCCATATAGTGTGTAGTTAATAGTATAGATCTGCCCTCATTTTTCCAGTCCCGTATAGCTGACCAGACTTGACGTCGTGAAACTGGGTCTAATCCTATCGTAGGCTCATCAAGAAAAAGTAATTGCGCATCGGTAGCCATAGCCATAGCCACAAGGATTTTTTGCTTCATTCCTCCTGATAAATTCATTGCTGGGACATTCTTCGCATCAAGAAGCTCTAGCTTCTGCAAGATTTTTTCTGTTTTCTTTTTAGCATCATGTCTACATTCACCTCTTATCTGAAGCCAGTTATACACATGATCCCATGGTGTAAGTGCTCTCAAAGGCCGGCCTTCTTGTGGCACTACTGAAATTAGCCTCCTTATCTTAGATGTCTCCTTTAATACGTCGTAGCCGAGTACACTCACCATGCCTCTAGTAGGCGCAAGCTGAGTAGCACAAATTCTTACAAAAGTTGTCTTTCCTGCCCCGTTCCTTCCAAGAAGTGTAAATATTTTGCCAGCTTCGACATCGATTGAAACATTATTAAGTGCAGCATATTCAGCACCCTTATATAATTTGTAAACACGAACAGCCTCGACTGCTAACATACTTATATATTCAATATCTACAAATATATATTAACTAGCATCCGATGAAAATATGGTTTCTTAATGGCAAATACGGTTTAACAAAAATTATTAGAAATTAAAACAATCTAATATTAATTATCAGCATGCATGCATATTGCAATTTCAGTTTAAGATAGGATTCACGTAATTCTCTAACTAACAAAGACTACTAAGTATTGAGTTTTGAATTTTGTCGGTACCGTACATAGAAGTAAAATAATGAATTAGTTACGAAATAGATTGTACTTCTACCTAGAAATGGATACTGAGCTACGTCTTCGATATAGGAAGTATGTTAAACCTAATAGTAATGCGGAAAGCGCGAATGTACTAGAAGTCAACATATAATTCGCTCCGCTCGGAAAAACTAAGCAGCTATACTCATGGTAAGAGCATCCTAAGGAAAAAAAAATCCCATTCCAGCCAGAATGAGTTATTATGGCGAACCACCCTTTGCCACTAACCCAACATCTGAAACTAAAAAAAAATGAAGGGATTACAAATAACCAATTTGCGTATGCAAGATTTTGAATATTAACAACAGAGGTGTTTAAAATGTGTAGCATCACCCAAATAATACCCCCAGCCATAACCACATATTGATTTCCAAAGGCATAATACGGAAGGCCGAAAAACAATGTTTCTTCAGTCGGTCCAGCAGCCAACACTAAAGAGAAGTAGTGAGGTAGCGAAGGTGTTTGATATTTTGTGATTGTTGTCTGTACGATTGATGTTCCAATTAACAATAATAGCAAACCGATGCCATGATAAAACATAAGCATCGAGATTAGATGCACAACTGATGTTCGCCGGTATTTTGACAACCAGGATTTTGGAGTCATGTCAGCCTTAAGGTCATGGAAACTTGTTTGTATTGACAGTAGGACTCAAATTTTTCTCTACATAGAGGTATAAAAGGCAACGTCCTCATAGAAAATTGCTAAACAAGATACCGAGCTAAATTCTTCATCAGTGGATATATTATGCATGCATTTGTAACGTTACCTGCGTACTCATCGAAACAACCGATAGTATAATTTCATTTTCAATTATTTTATAATAAAAGCACATAATTACGAGAGTTTGGATCGATTTCAGCTGACCTTTTAAGAAACCGTCAAGGTCTTAAGGGCTACGAATAAATATTTTACACATGCTTTTAACCAACTGATGTAGGAGATGGCAAACCTTTGAAGCGTAACTCTAAACTATAGTAGAGAATTAGACGACGACAATTAGAATTCCCGAGAAGATAATACAACCAATTATGACAATATGAGAAGCTGAAAGTAGCGATAATTTCAACTATAACGCCTGTAATGGTTCCAATAATATCAATATTAGTCATGATTGTTTTCTGACTAACTATCGCTTGCACGGAATCGATCCTACGTGTTTACGTGATGGTAATAGCGATTTGATAATACAAAGTTGGCAATTTGTCAGTTCGAACTGGCCTTTTGCTATCCTGCAATTATTCTATAAGTGTTTAATCTTTGTTAACTAGAATAAGTCAAACGTTGGGTGGTTTCTCGGAACTTCTAAGAGATCGCTAGCATAAAAGTACCTTTTCCCCCTTGTATTTAGTTCTGTAAATTGCGTCTCCCTTCTGGTATTATATCAATCCACGATTATCTAGAATTGATGAGCGCATATGTTATGACAGCATAATTTGGCATGACAATCATGTCTGGAAATCATACTAAACTTTTGACTCTATAGCCTAATGAAATATGAGTATAGGGAGTAATAATATGATCGGCGGCTGAATGAAAGGTGATATGACATTTGCTGCAAAGGTAATGGTTAAAAGCATCAAGTAGAAGAATGCTTGTGACCGGCCATATTGCAGGATTCATCAAGTTTCTAGTCTATCACAAAACACGCTAGCTAGGTCATTGTACTTAATCCGTTATACAAAGCTACTTTTAGTAAGATCTCCTTTACTAGATGATGGCACTTTTTAACTGTTACCTATTTACCGAACGTTCCTTCAATGTGAGAGAATATTGTTATATCATAGCTGACTCCATGCTTCCGTCCTTTGAGAATTCTCTGTTGTATTAAGACTGACTTGTTTCAAGTACTTCTTAGACGTAGCCTACACGATGGTACTTAACTTACTAATATATATAGCATATAATTGGCATTTCACTGGTAACCGTGGAAGGGCCTAGCAATGAAGGAGAACCTCATAACCAAAGTGATAATGCCATTCCAGAGGAGAAACAGAATTTTCAATTAGCAGCTGATCTAAACAATAATAATAGTAACAACATCAAAAATACAAAACATAGAGAAAATAAAGAAAAGCTGAAAGTAGCCATAATTTCTATCGTAGCATCACTAGGTCTAATGATTCTCAAGTTAGTGATGGGACTTGTTAGTAATAGTCTTGGGGTATTGGCTGAAGGCCTGCATTCTGGGCTCGATGTTATAGCAGCAATGATGACATTTTACGCAATTCGTATGATAATGAGGCCTGCAGATCTCAAGTATACTTATGGTTATGCAAAATATGAAAGTTTATCAAGTCTAACTCAAGTGATACTCTTGTTTGCAGTAGCTGGCTGGATATTCTATGAAGGTATTGAAAGGTTGTTTTTCAAGAGCATTCAGCCTGAGATTACGTTATTTTCATTCTTAATATTGTTTCTTTCTATTGGGATAGATCTTGGTAGATCTAGGGTATTATACAGAACTGCAAGAAAATATGGGAGTCAGGCATTAGAAGCAGATGCGCTTCATTTTAAGACTGATATGTTATCATCTTCCATAGTTATAGTTGGATTACTTTTGGTATTGCTGATCCATGTTCCGAATGCCGACGCTTATGCTGCAATGACAGTAGCAGGCATGATAATCTATACGTCTTTGGGTCTTGGAAGAAGGACATTAGACGTGTTATTAGACAAAGCTCCTAAAGGAGAGTATCAACTAGTCGTTGAAACTGTTTCAGGATTGGATGGAGTGAATAAAGCACACGATATTCGTGTGAGAAAGATGGGCTCTGAAACTCTTGTTGATATGCATATAGAAGTCCCTAGAACTAGCACTCATGAGAAAGCCCATAGAATAGCTACAACAGTAGAGGAGAATGTGAAGCGAGCTATCCCTAACTCTAACGTGCTTGTACATGTAGATGCAGTAAAGACTGAAACTGAGACAATAATGGATAAGGTAAGACTAATTGCGGCAGATACCGAGGGTATAAAAAATGTTCATTCTATCTATTTGTCGAAGATACAACCGCCATCATCATCACCTCTGCAACCACCATCACATACAAAATATGCTGAAGAGACTAAAAGTAGAAAAGTCATAACCAATACATCTGTGAATCAGAATGACAATTTGCCTATACATAATGGAAAGAAGAATGAAGGAAACGAAGTGTCAGTATCCAACCTGCATCTATATCTAGACGTAGAGATGGAGGAGGGTCTAGATCTCAAAAGTGCCCATAATATCATAGATTCTTTTGAAATGAGGTTGAAAAAAGAAATCTCAGAGATAAGTGAGATTACCACTCATATCGAAACTGAGACTACTGTTCATGCAGTAACAGGAACTGAAAAGAAACCAAATAGAAAGGACGTGGAAAAAATCAGAAATCTAGCCCTATCTGTAGATGGAGTGGTGGGTTGTGAAGACATCAGAATAGTTGATTTCGACGATGAACAACATATCACTTTAACAATAAAGGTAAAATCTACACAGGATAAAACTGTCAATACCATCAATGATGCACATAGCTTAGCTACATACACTCAAAACCTAATAAGCAAGCAGACTGGAGCTTCTAGAGTAGTGATACATACAGAGCCAGCAGCATTAACATAATTAATTTTCTATACTACCTAACATTAATTCGCTAATTCCCATCTCTAAATAGATATTTAGTAATATCCAATTTGAAACGCTTTCTCCTATAGTAATTGGCTATGGCGCTTTTTAAATTATAGAATTTAGAATAATATTTTGATACAAGGAGATCGTTCTTTCCTTGTTTCCAGCATTCTTCAATGGCATCATAAT
>JAICVW010000039.1 GCA_025935105.1 Nitrososphaeraceae archaeon | reverse complement strand
GAGGGTGTAAACAAAGGTGCACATATGCTTGCAGAAATAAATACCGTATAAATGAAAAAAAATCCTCAGGCCGAAGCACTAGTGTTATTGTCGGGTGGACTAGATTCGGCGACTTGTCTCTACTGGGCAAAGAAGAAATTTACTAATGTCTCGGCGATAACATTCAATTGTTTCGATAGGGCAAAGCAGGAAAGGCTGGCAGCAATTCAAATTGCCGAAGCTGCAGGTTTCCCAAACTTACTGGAGATCGATATCCCATTTGTCAGGGAGTACTCGGACTTAGGAAATGCCCACAACGCGAATCAAGACGACAGGTTGCCAACCTATATCCCCTCAAGAAATATGATATTTTACTCTATTGCAGCACACTTTGCAGAATCACTAGGGATAAAGTGGATTATCGGAGGTCATAACGGCCATGATGGAACCTTTTTCAAGGACGCAACCTCAGATTACATTGATGGAATAAACTCTTTATTCAGGATGGGGTCCACTCTTTCTAACTATGACCCGTGTGTCATATTGACTCCACTTGGAGAAATGAACAGGAAAGAAGTTGTCGCGTTAGCCCTTACCTTGGATGTACCGCTTGGGCTGACGTGGAGTTGTCATGGAACTGACAGAAAGCATTGTGGTACATGTTTCGCATGCCGCCAGAGGCTCGAGGCGTTCAAGTCGCTTGGAATCAGAGATCCTGTTTTTAAGGAACATATGTGACTTTTATATTGTTAGAACAGCCAACCCGAAATTATTTTGTTATTTTAAGAAGGCCTACTCCCCATTTCCTGCATTCGATCATACATTGTCCCTACAACTCTGCGAAGGAAAATAACGGTGAGTATTGACGGCGGGATAAGTGCTAAAATCATCAGATTTCCTGTCTGTTCTCCAATGCGTGCTGACGAAAGTACAACCATCGTAAACAATAAGAAAACAAAGAGTGTTATCAAGAAAAAAAACACGGTTGCTAGAATGCATGTTATGTGGACTGCCACTAAAGAAAACTGCATAGCAGATAAAGTACAACAAAGGAAACCAACATTAATAACCGTATGTATGTGCCATTGATTAAAACTGATACAATGAACGTTACCCACGGTTCTGTAATTGAATCTAAATCCTGGGATCCATTGCTAGAGGAGCAAATACTTCGAAAATGGCACAATAGTAAAATCTACAAGTTTTCGGCAAGTGACTATAAGGAAAAATTTGTAATTGATACGCCTCCTCCTTATCCTTCTGGACGACCATGGCATATTGGAGCTGCTACACATTATTCACAAATCGATATGATTGCAAGAATCTCTAGAATGAACGGTTACAACGTTCTGTTCCCTATTGGCATAGACAGAAATGGACTGCCAGTAGAAATCTACACTGAAAAGAAGTATAAAGTCTCGATGAGAAAAATAGACAGAGACAAATTCCTTGACTTGTGTGCTCATGCTCTTGATGAATTGGAAGCCGAAATGATCCAAACAATGAAAGCATTAGGCATGAGCGCTGAATTTGACAATTATTATCGTACAGATTCAAAAGATTATCGCGCCCTTACTCAAGGTACGTTCATAAGATTATGGAAGCAGAATCTCATATATCGAGCAAACAGGCCGAACAACTATTGTCCTCAATGCGCAACGACAATTGCAGATGCTGAAATTATCTACGAAAACATACCCACAAAATTAAACTATCTGAAATTTCAGGTCACCGAAACCGGCAATAATATACTTATAGCAACAACCAGACCGGAGCTGCTTCATGCATGTCAAGCAGTAATTGTGAATCCTAGTGATGAGCGGTATGTAAAACTCATCGGCATGCACGCGACTCTGCCTTTATTTAACAGGCAGGTCAGTATAGTAGGACATAATTCGGCCAAGCCCGAATTTGGATCAGGGGCAGTAATGGTTTGCAGCTATGGAGATGAAAACGATGTTCGATTATTCCGTGAATTGAAGCTAAGTGAAATCGTTTCGCTAGATGCAAATGGCAGGACCACTTCGGGTGCCGGAGAATATGCCAATCTTTCTGTCAAACAAGCTAGAACTCGGGTTATAGAGGATCTCAAAAAGGCAGGCCTCCTTGACAAGGAAGAAAATGTCATGCATAGGACCCCTATCTGTGAGAGGAGCAAGACTCCGGTCGAAATAATTTCACTAGAAGATTACTACCTGAAACAATTGGCTTACGTTCCTTTGCTAAAAAAACTAGCAGACGAAATCAAGTTCCGTCCATCCATACACAAACAAATCTTACTTAACTGGCTCGATTCAATCGCCATCGATTGGCCTGTGACGAGGAGGAGATTCTATGGTACAGAGGTTCCAATATGGTACTGCAGTAAGTATGGTCATCCAAATCTCCCAGAAGCGGGAAATTACTATAGACCTTGGAAAGAAAAACCTCCATTCGAAAAATGCATCACATGCGGATGCTCTGAGTTTACCGGCGAAGAGAGAACATTTGATACATGGATGGATTCCAGTATTACCCCGCTATTTATAGCTAGATATAATTATGATCCATTGTTCTACGGTTCGACATACCCAACTACCATAAGACCACAGGGAAAGGACATCGTCAGGACTTGGTTGTATTATACTATGCTGCGGTGCCTCCAGCTTACTAGTCAATTGCCATGGTCTGACGTTTGGATTATGGGGTACGGCCTAGACGAACAAGGCGAGAAAATGAGTAAAAGCAAGGGAAATGTCATTGATCCTCTTCCAATCATACATAAATATGGAGCCGATGTTTTCAGATTCTGGGGTGCTTCAGAGAGTAATTTAGGTTATGACTTCAGGTGCTCTGAACAAAAGATTGCCAACACAAAGAATTTCTTGTCAAAAATATGGAACATTGGTAGATTCCTGTCTACTTTTACGGTACCTGTCGAAGAGCCAAAATCCCTTGCTGCAACTGATAAATGGGTCATAAGCGAGTTATGTAAGCTAGTAGATCGATGCTTGGAAGGATATTCTGAATTTAATTTCTTTATTCCGGCTAATTCAATACGAGAATTCACGTGGAATATTTTTGCGGCACATTACATAGAAATGATCAAAGCAAGGATTTACGACTCTGCAGATACAACAGCACAAATGTCAGCCATTTTCACTTCCCATACATGTTTTTCTACGATCTTACTTTTGTTAGCTCCTCTTTGTCCTTTTATAACAGACGAATTATGGACAAGAATCTACTCACCTGAAACCATACACGTGCAGCGCATGCCCACGTCTGTGAGCAATTACTCCGAAATGGCAAAATACACCAAATTAATTTTGGAGTTCAACTCCGCGGTATGGAATAGAAAAAAGCATACTATTTCGCGTGAAACCGGAAAGCCATTATCACTGAAGGATTCGATTGGCAATATTGATATACCTCCAGATCTTGCTTTGTTCAAGCAAGATCTAACGAAAATGCATAATCTCATTTTTTAGCACTGTGTTCGTCTATTACTAACTTAGCTTCATTCAGAATTTGATGAATGGGGCATTGGAATCAAACTAAATCCGCGGGTGATTGATTGTCTTGTCTTTATTTGTTGTGAATTAGCTCCAATGCATCTTCTGCTATATCAATGGCAGTATGCGAGTCAATATTAGGTTCCATAGTGACAATGAGAATATTCTTATTCATGTAAAATGTTAGAATTGAGATCTTTTCTCGTTCAACGTATGCGAACCTTGCCTTTCCCATAGTATCGTCGAATCTTTGCCTCATGGATTTACGAAGCGCAGTCTGTGCAAGGTACAGCTCTTCACTGGATTGATCTACAATAGAATCCATGCCGCCTCGCATGCCACCAGCAATCTGGAGCCCTGTATCATCAACAACTGCCGCATAACGAATATCATCGTGCAGAGAAAAGATTGATTCACATAGCTTTGAATATTCCACGAACCCCTAAAGTGGACTCTATTTATTGAATGTTGAGGCTTGCATCGCTTCAAAGGCTGTGGTGCCACCACCCTAAACCTTGAAAGATAACCTAATTCCATGTGATTTGACGTAGTCCCGTAAGTATCCAGTTGATACAAGCTCTGAATAGTCTTGATACGCAAACGAACGAATTTTAAAGCTTCAAATCAATAATATTACAATATATGTAAAATATGGGCATTTTGCGATTTGAATGAAATTTTATTTGAAGATCATATATATCAAAAAATGCACTGATGGAGTACCCTTCCTGGGCAGATATATTGCTCGAATTCATTCTTGGGCGAATTGAAAAAGCCTGAGTTTTAGTAGGACATCAATTAAATATGCAATTTTAGGTTTAAGAGTTGCCAATGAATGTCAACCACCAGAACCTGACGACGAAGTGCTTGATTCAACTTGAAGAAATAGGCATCAAGCCAAACAAGATTCTCCGAAATCTTTCGACACCGGAATTGGTAGAGGTTGCCATTCAGGGATTGGAAGGTGAGCTTTCTTCAACTGGGGCATTATCAGTTAAAACGGGTAAATTTACAGGTAGATCTCCTGATGACAGGTATATTGTAAAGGATGAAACGACCCACGATAGTATAGATTGGGGAAAAGTTAACCAACCGATTACAGAAAAAAGTTTTGAAACAATTTATCATAGGATGTTAACAAGTGTAAGAGAAAAAGAACTATTCGTTTTCGACGGATTCGTTGGCGCCGAGATTCAAAATAGGATGCCAATAAGGGTGATTACTGATAAGGCATGGCAAAACCTTTTTGCAGCCCAGCTTTTCGTACGTCCCACGCAAGCCGAACTGCTAAACCACGTGCCACAATTCACGTTATTATCTGTAAATGACTTTGGCGCCTTGGCTGAATCTGAGGGAACTAGAAGTGAGACATTTATAATCATTAGTTTTAAGAAGAGACTTGTATTAATAGGCTCGACTTCATATGCCGGAGAGATTAAAAAGGCCTTTTTTTCAGTCATGAATTACCTGCTGCCAAAAAAGGGAGTATTTCCTATGCATTGTGCTGCGAATATCGGCTCAAACGGAGACACAGCATTGTTCTTTGGTTTGTCAGGCACTGGTAAAACCACTCTTTCAGCCGATCCTGAGAGACGACTTATTGGTGACGATGAGCATGGTTGGTCAGAGAAGGGAATATTCAACTTTGAAGGTGGGTGTTATGCCAAATGTATCAACTTGAAAGCAGAAAATGAACCCCAAATATGGGCAGCCATCAAGTTTGGCTCGGTGATGGAGAATGTCGCTATTGAACCTAAAAGCCGCGAGGCACAATTTGCAGATGTGACTTTGACAGAAAATACTAGAGTCGCATATCCACTCGAGTTTATCCCTAATTCAGTGGTACCAAGTGTTGGATCCCATCCCGAAGTTATTATATTCCTAACGGCAGATGCGTTTGGAGTCATGCCACCTATTGCAAGACTTACTAGGGAAGGAGCAATGTATCACTTTATGTCTGGCTATACAAGTAAGCTTGCCGGGACTGAGAGAGGTATTACAGAGCCTAAGGAAACTTTTTCCCAGTGTTTTGGTGCTCCATTTATGCCCCTCTCAGCCAAAGAGTATGCTAAGATGCTTGGAGAAAGGATCACGAAGCACAATACCAAGGTTTATCTAATTAATACAGGCTGGTCTGGAGGGCCTTATGGTGTAGGGAAGAGGATCAATCTTACACACACGAGGGCGATGGTAAGGGCTACATTGAACAGGGCTTTTGATGAAGTAACGTTCGTTCATGATGATATTTTTAACCTTGATATACCTACATCTTGTCCAGGCGTCCCATCAAATGTACTCAATTCTAGAAAAAATTGGTCGGACGCGCGTAAATATGAGGTATCTGCCCGTAGACTTGCCTCCCTTTTTGTCAGAAATTTCGAAAAGTTCGGAGGTGTTGCCCCTGAAATACGAAATGCAGGCCCATCTGTTTGATACGCTGCGGTAATTAGTAGCCCGGAGCAGATTCGAACTGCTGTCTCCAGGTTTCTTTTCTCTTTGAGATCCAGAGCCTGAAATCCTTAGCCCCCTTGGAGATTGGCCACTAGATTCGGCACCTGCTCCGATTAGGAAAACAAGTTCGACCGGGCTTCTCGAGCTACATAAGAGTTAGTAAAATACCATTATTTGACTTTAACGTTTAGCGTTTATCTCCCTGAGCACAAGACCGTAGTCTAGGTTCACCCTCTTACGCATGTAAGGTATGAGCCTATAATGGATGGAATAGATTTTCCTTTGCTTGACAAGTATTCCTTTGACCAGCAAAGATACTAGACCTCCTGCGACCTTGGATGACCTTATGTTGAATGTATTACAGAACTGATCTCTTTTTGCATGATATTCTGCCAGGTTGAAGTATGATCTGTTAACATCTAGTATTAGAGGCCAAACTATCTTCTCCCATACTAATCTGCGATTCTCGGTTGAAGAAGCATGCTTCCCTTTTGTATCTATTCTCCTTTTTGCAGCAAATTCAATTGACGGATTGCTCATATTCTGAATTGAAATCTGTCTAATTGTGCTGTGCGGCACACATTTAAACGCCGGGTTTTCACTAAAGTACCATTGGAATCTAACCATGGGGTTAAGGAATCTCTAGAATTACTCTCGCAATCTTGCAAAATCGATCCTGAAGTATACGATTTGCACCTTGGCAAAAGACAAGATATCGTTGAAGCTCGAGTGGTAGTTGACCATGTCATTTTTCACATTCCAATGCTTAAGAATGATGGTTTGTACATTCTTTGGAAGTGTCTCTGGCCTGACTGTCATAATTGTTGTGAAAGACAAGGCAGATTACCCCTCACAAAAGATGATATCAAGAAAATTGCCTGCAAGATGGGATACGATCTAGAATCAGAGTTTATTCAAAACGAAGTGGGAATTTCGAGTTGGGAGGAGACGGCATCATTTAACAACGTCATAACAAATTACGATGCTTTCGCTCAAAAGGAGTTTGGATGAGACCCCTGATCAGGATGGAAGACCGCTCCGGTGCAGGTTCTTGGATGATTTTGGATATTGCGGACTGCATCCCGAAAAACCAGGTGTTTGCTGGCTATATCCATTTGCATCATGGATGGAATCAAATAAAGGTAAATCTGAGATACAGGCAACTTTCCAGTTGACTGGTGATTGCCCTCGCTTTTACACAAGCAAAAATTTGGAGCCGATAATGCCGACCCTTCTTATATACTCGAAGAAAATATACGACTACAATTTGGCAGTAAGCAGAACTACAAGAGAAAATTACTCCTCCATCAACCTCGTAGATACCAGAACTCCAGTTTAGGGGAAAAAGTGATTTGCTATAAGATCAGATTATTTTAAATTGACCAAAAGCACACGTTGAAATTATTAATTTTGATCTTCAAAAAAGGGACGTTAAGGCAAGAAGACAGTAGGAGTAGGAATGTCCTACTGATACCGTAAAATAGGTGAAGCTTACTGAGACTCATTCAACCTTTTTGAGACGTCGTCCCAGTTTACTACATTCCACCAGGCTGAGATATAATCAGGTCTCTTATTTTGGTATTTGAGGTAGTACGCATGCTCCCAAACATCACAGCCTAACAGGGGGATCAACCCTTCAGTCCTTGGACTCGTCTGATTTGGCATCGACTTGTATTCTACTTTCTTAGAAGAGGGATTATAAATTAACCAACCCCAACCGCTTCCTTGAATTAAGGCAGTCGTGGAAGAAAATTTTTCCTTAAACTCAGAAAAGCTTCCAAATGACTTGTTTATTGCATCTGCTATGCTGCCACCTGGTTCTCCTCCTCCGCCAGGTTTCATGTTTTGCCAAAATATTCGATGGTTATCAAAACCGCCACCATTAAAGTTCACAGCACTCTTTTGGTCTGAGGGTAACTCATCAAGGCTCGATAGTATGTCATTTATATCTTTTGATTGAATTTCGGCAGGGCACTTTTCGAGCGCTGCATTGAGCTTGTCAGTGTATGTTTGGTGATGTTTTGTATGATGGATTTCCATCGTTTTTGCGTCGATATGAGGCTCTAAGGCGTCATAGGCATAAGGTACCTTGGGTAGTTCATATTTTTTCATGATTCTTTTGAGACCTCAAAAATTATTAACCTTTCGATTTCTATCAAACTGCCGCCGTCTTGCACCAACGGTGAGATCTGTGCGTTACGCGGGCAACCTCAGAAACATATTTATTAAAAAAAAATTCCTTCGTTTTATTGTAATGATTAACAAGGAGATCCTTCAACTTAGGAAAAGAATTTCCGATCGTCGACCCAAGTTTGTAAGACAGGAGAGTTGGCGATACGATCGGTTATCTGAGAGTTGGAGGAAACCTAAAGGAAAGGACAATAAAATGAGGAAACAATATTCTGGAGTTCCGGCCTTAGTTAAGATAGGCTATCGCGGACCAAAAGTGGCTCGAGGTCTCCATCCATCTGGTTACAACGACTGTTTGGTTTTTAATGCCAATGATTTATCACGTCTTGATCCGCGTAAGGATGCTGCAAGGTTATCTCACAGCATAGGAGGAAGGAAAAGAGCGCAAATTATTGCGGCGGCCACTGAGATGGGCATCAAATTACTAAACGGTGGAAAATTACCCTCGTCGAGTCAAAAATTGTCAGCAAAAGCCAGCTCATCAGATAAAGAGAATAAAAGGACCGAAGATATTTAATGGTCGTAAATATCAGAAAGAAAAGAGAACTAATTTCTCGAATTCTGGGTGTAGGTGTCAACAGGGTAAGGTTTGAACCAGACAAGCTGGAAGATGTTGCAGATTCAATCACCAGGGACAATATGCGAAACTTGATCAGAAATGGGACGATATGGACCATTAAGCCACGAGGGACTTCTCGGGCACGTGCCGAAGCAAAGTTAGCAGTCAGACGGAAGCATGGATCTGGTGCTGGCTCGAAGAAAGGTAAAAAATCTGCGAGAGTGGGTAAAAAGGAATTTTACGTTGTAAGGACAAGGGCGATGAGACGACGTCTGAAAGTGCTAAAGGATAGAAAAGATATAAGTTCAGAAAAATATTGGAGTACCTACAAGAAAATTAATGGCGGTCACGTTAGATCCTTGGCCCACTTGAGAGATATCCTAAGGGAGTAATCTGTTTATACATTATATTAATAACCGTCCAACTTCTCCGCCCCATGGTTGGAGACATCCGAACTTTGCCAGCGTCCCAATCAAATAATCTCTCTTGGCCAGAGAGCTCACCGAAGCATGTGCCGGCATTATGACACCCCCAGTAGCCAACGAACTCTTTTTGTCTGTTATCAACTAACGAAATTTAGTTCCTCGCTTAGACTGTTGAATTAGTTGGTTAACGACATCTTTCAAACCGGGTACAGTCATGTACTTATCGATGTCCTTTGGCTCTATCCACTTGTATTCTTCATGTTCCCAATCTATACTTATCAGAATGGTATTCGCATCGAATAGAAATGGATGTACAATCCACGTTACACCGGGTTTGCCGGGTTCAACTACTTCTATGGGATGACCTGCAACGGCTAATTTAACTGACTCTTTGGTCAAGCCAGTCTCTTCTCTAATTTCGTTTAGTGCACGTTTCAATGGAGTCTCTTTTTCCATATAGCCACTTATACCGGCCCACAGGAATTTCATCGTTCTAACCTTCCCGCTGCGCTTCAAAATTAGAATTTTACCGCGATGTTGCAAAATTACAGTTACTACGTCAGCCCTCATGTTGGTGGGCTTAGTTACCATATTGGACTATCTTTATGATCTTTCTAGGATAATAATGATATTTCTATCTGCCGCACGATGTAGTTAACAGACTCAATGCGCGTCTTAAAATGTGAAATTATGGCGTAATTTTCTTTAATCATAATCTAACAATTTCAAGTCCTGTGTCAGCAGCTAGAGCCATTATTCTTTCTTTTTCCTTGCCTAGTCCTTTCCAATCAAGTACTAGTGTACTTACCTTCTCCACACTCTTTGAAATCATTTGCTCCAGCATTTCTTCATCAATTAACGTTAGATCGTGTTTAGCTGCTACTGCAGCTATACCGTATTCTGAATCCATCAGGAGCTTACTGAATTTTGCTGGATAATGTGAACCACCAAGACATATTGCTACTTTATTACAAGGTACCATCTCGCAATCAGCAACCTTTAGAATGGAATCACATACGACCGAACAGGCCTTATTATCAGACCATTCTATCTCCGTAGATCCTATTTCTATAAAGAAGGGCGGCTTTGTCAATGAAGTGGGCCCATGATGGCTTGATTCGATGACAATTTGGTAATCCGCGACGATGTCCCTCCGTAATATTAGGGTCTTCATGTAGTACTTTTGTAAGCTTGGGTACGCAATTGAGATCTCTCTTAAATTTCCGCCGAACCGGTTAAGCCCAAAATTGCCAGGAAAGTGGCAAGTCAGTGCTTTGGTACCACTTTGGGATCTATGTTGTGAAAGGAAAACAAAGGCTTTCGCGTCGGGAAATATCTCGTCTAAATCTTCCATATAAAGCGTTGACTTGTCGGAAATATAGATCCGAACATTTGGATGACTATCCGACGTGTAGTATCCTTTATTTCCTGTAGAACGGAAAGCTTCGTGTTCCAAGAGATAAGTTGCCATCGTCCTACTCGCTAGATCTTGGGTTGAAGCAACTAGTATAAACGGCTTGACCCTACTGTAATCGTTAGATAGATTCAATTTCAATCATAATGTTTGATGCTGTATAACGTCAACCATGTCATTTGAGCGTGAGACGCACAAATTCGTTTGATGATATTATTCAAAGTTTGTGAGACAATCGCATTTCAGATAGGTGAAGGTAGACTATTCCGCGGAAAGGTCCCAATAGTTTGCATCGTTTATCTCTTCCTTAGGCTTTCCAAGAGCCTTCCATTCCTTAAACGACTTTGAATAAAGCCTCACATTTTTAATACCTGCCTGCTTAAGGGCGTAATAAGTCAAGCCAGATAACGTACCAACACTACCGCAATATGCAATAATTTCTGTATCATTCGAAATCCCTCTGTTTTCAATATATCTCTCTATATCCTCTGAATTGCGTATAATGGTGCCATTGCCTCCGACCATGGTGTATGGCATGTTCTTCGCACCAGGAATATGCTCAGTAAGATAGTTTAGGCGTTCTCTTGAGTCAATGATTATTTTGCCAGGTGAATTCTGAGCAGATTGTACGTATGTGGAATCTGCATATATTTTGTGGTTGATGTTTAACGAATGTTGTTTCTTTGGAAAAGAATTCGGTATAGATTCCGTTTCTAAGCCCAGCTTCTTCCATTGATCGAACGTAGTTTCTAACAGGGCCGTATTGGAATGACCTATGTATTGGAATGACCATGTAACCCGAGCCGCCAAAGCTCCAAAGGTATCATCGTAAACAACAACAGGATATCCATCTTCTATCCCCAAGTTTTCCAAGAGTTCCCTTGTATCAGTAGGTGATTCATGCTCCAGCAATTTCGCTAGTGGAAGTGAGACAGCACTACGTATGTGCTCTTGGTCGTATTCTTCTACCCTCCGTACATCTACCACCCTGACTGCATTTTTTTTAATCAAATCCGAGAGTAGCTTCACATCACAAACGATAGGAAGCTGAGCGAATTGCACTTTGGCACTATCTTCAGAGTGATTCTCCGAACTAGGAATAGAGGGGGTTGAATCGCTCTTCATTGTATTACTGTACTATGCAGCACATTCTCCTCTAGCAGTCTTTGCTGAGAATTTAATATCGTTTCCGTAATCCCTATACAT
>JAICVW010000353.1 GCA_025935105.1 Nitrososphaeraceae archaeon | reverse complement strand
ACCGCCAAAAGCAAAGGGGTGTTTGACAGCATTCGACTTTTTCATCACATAAAAGTATATGATAATACATAGATAAATCTAACTATTTCAATCCCTACTTAAGTATGGTGATCAAATATAATTACCAGATTATAACTGGAACATATATCGACAGTTAACTGCTTGAAAATCGACTAGCAATCCTAAAAAGCCTTCTTGGCACCATCTTTAGATCCATACCCTAACATTATCTATCTATCACTTTGGATAAAACGGTTATTAGAAAATTCTAACATAACCTCTTTCTTACCATAATATTGAAATTTGTAGGATTCATTAGAGGGTATAGGGTTCGACTCCATTTTAGGACTACTGCTATAAGGGCAATCTATAAAAGACATTTTGCCATTATAAAGACGGGTGCTAAAAGCAGGGTCCACACAATACAAAGTGCATTTGAGGGAGAGATTGTTTGTAGGAAGTTGCGGGCTCCTCTTCACGCAGTTGGATTGTCATCACTATAAACTAGTCTATCCCGTTGCAGGCTTATGGCAGTAGTTGCATGCAGATTGGCCGTATCCCATAGTAATGTTGAATTAATTTATATTAAAATAGATATAGCTATATAAATCTAGCCGTTCGATATATCTAATTACTAAGTAATCAGAGTCTTCTCTACCAAATATAGAAGGCTGATAATGTTGAACGTACGAGCATTTAAATATTATATTGTGAATTATCGGGATATGATGAAACTTAGATCGCTTAAAATAGATAAATTGACCCTAGCAATGATCTGCGGGGTGGCAATAGTTGTGGGAGTCTTCTTGTATGTCCTATTTGTTCAGCATGGACCTGCAGTACGCTGTGGTACCTGCTAAGTATCCATGGCAGATCAACATACAACAAATAAATAATGACAATTAGCCACTTTCACCTAAATGAAAACGAGTAAGCCAAGTGTCTTATCATATACTACCATCTTTTATTTTTGTTTAATATATTAGGTCAATACAGCTTTTTGTAGGATATTATAAATCTGTAAGAATTTCTTCTAAACTCAATCTCACTGAAGGTCAGGTTAATGATTTAAGGTTATTTATGGAAAAGTCAAATGACAAGAGAGAGCATAGTAGAGCAGTAGGTGTACTCCAGAAAGCAGATGCTATAACATATTGTTACATAGCTATAGAGCATGAAGTACACATAATGACTGCAAAGAAATGGATTGAGGATTATTAAAAAAGGAATTGAATGCCTGAAAATAAGCAAATAGCATGGTGGTCGTAAATCCAGGATTATAAACAGACGAAGGTAAAGAAATCATCCTTTCGGTGCTATTCAATGACCTAGTAATTCGTTCTACATTACTCTGGCTACTTGTCTGTTATCTATTAGTATTAGTCTAACAACAAAGAGTCTCGTGTATGAACCTATTTCTCGATTCGATATACTGCGCCCAGTAGTACAACTCCACAGACCAATAGACATAAACAACTGACGTCTCTAATCTGCCTCCTGCAACTATACTGGTTAACATAAGTTCGTCAACTTTTTTAGGTCATATTGCCCCCTATGGATGCCCAACTGATTAATACATAATTATGTTAGTCAGTATAGGTTTTATGAATAACAGCCCTGACACCATGATTGTCAACCAACGAATCATGGCTGAGGTTTGCTATCTGATCCATTCTTGGACGACGTCATTCCCTAGCAATCTGTCATGAAATATCCGCCTGTTAGCCAGGCGAAAGAGTCCAGAGCAACCTGAATTAAGTGCAACAGGATTATCTGTTACGATCACTTAAGATTTGGATGACTTGTCTAAATATTCAGCGTATAATACAACTAAAAATAATTGCTACTAGAAAAAATGATTCTCTGTTACTATAGGTGAGATTTAAATTACTATAAGCAATGTAGTACAATGTATCCTTACCATGAACTTAAATCTACACAGTCCTCAACGTAGGCATTTATTAATAACTGCAATAGCAATACCGCTTGTCTTTGTGGCAGTGGCCTCAACTAGCAGCAATAGTTTCTTACAAACCGCACATGCTCAACTACCAGGTGGCACTTTCACCGCAAAAGGATATACTGGCCAGATAATTGTCTTGCCAGCTAATTCGTTCACACCTCCGACACCATCACAGCCCGTAGCTCCTCCTGTGGGATCCATAATTGGTGGAAATTGGAGCGTGGATGTAAGTAACGGCCAGGTGAGTAACTTCAAGTGGGATGTAAATCACTATACACTAAGCGGCAAAGTGAACGGAACTCTTTCAATCGCAAAGTTGACGAATACAACAGGTGCACTAACACCTCACTCATCACCAACAATCAAACTGAATGGTAATTACACAGCATTCAAAGGTAATGCAGACATAAATATTAACGGAAAACCATCGCTTACTAATGCTCCAATAGTCTTCAACTTGTTAAATGGTAAGCTAGTAAACCTTACAATAGGTCCAGGCAAAGGACAGACATCTAGTCCATTTCCACTCCCATTGTTCGGTATAGTAACATCACTGAAATAGGTAGATTAGTTCACAACTGCCGCTAATACACAGGTCCTAGAAGGACCTACTTTTATTTTTATGTTAAATATTAGAAGTAATAGTAACCCAGATCAACGTTATTTACGTGACTATAACGGTTGCAACCCCATTGACGCCTTGCCAGTATGATAAACATAGACAGACTACATCGAGCTTAGAACCTACCTATCTCGATTATCCCTCGAAGAGCTAGCAAACATGCAAGCCTGGGGATTTACGGTCAATAAACTTGCTACTGAGCTTTGGAAGGAGAAGAAGCAAGAGTTAATACAATAGAAAAAGTCATTTTTAGAGGAGATAGCTCCAGCTGTAGGAACACAATCAAATGGAGCATATGTATGAAAGCCATCGTCTATAGTTTAGACGAGTTAATGCGCTAAAGCTCTATCAAGATAGAAAATATCCGGCTGATACCATTGATCACACTCTGGCATATGAATCAGCAAAGAATTTCGCTGAAATAGCGCATTTGAAACTAAAAGATGTCATGAAATAATGAAACCATGCCAAAGAGCCAACTCACAGCAAACCAACAAGCAAACAAACTAACGGGAACCCCAAACACAAAGCCGACGGTCTCATTGCACTGAAGTGTATCTCCTCTACGTTTTATTTTGGCCCCTAAATTTGGTTCCACTTTTGCACACTCACCAAAAACCGCAATCGTTAGCATTTGCAACGGAATTAACAAACATTTATGGGAAGGGTATATCTCCTACCTTGAGCTTGTATTTATTCTTGTCTTCAAGACCATGCTCCTTGTGCTTGTTATGCCCTTGATGATCATCATTGCTGTTGCTGTCGTCGTGCACGGTAACGTCATTATGATTACGATCTTGCGTATTGATTGAACTGGGATCATCCGTAGAAGTACCTAAGCCTCCCCCATCAGTTAGATCAGATGGTTCAGACTCCTTAGAAGATGGGTTATTAGTATTGTCATTAGTATTAGTATTAGTATCCGTATTATTAGATTGGGGTAAATGTAAGACAGATGGCGCATTAGAAGAAGATGACGATGCGCCATAATCATTAGCATTAAGTTGTACTAAATGGATACTCGTATTACTATCTGACATTGCATTAGATGTGCACATCTTTCCGAGCACATTGACTTTTATGTCAATATATAAATATGTGCATGTCATATAATAAAGCTTCTATGACAAATAGATTGTATATTCTATCAACAGTTGCTGCTTTACTTACAGCTGCACTATTTATCCAAATAGCAGTTGATAGCAACACTAGTAGCATACAGGCATTAGGCCAGGTGCTAGCGACAATCAATACAGTGGGAGGAGGAAAACAAGAACAAATTTTAGGACAAAGTCATCAACGATAATTACCAGTTGTAGAAAACAACCGTGGCCCTGTACAGAATACAAAAGATATTGCATTACCTTCTAATTCTACCGCCCAACCTGCTAACAACCTTACTTCTATCTTTAAACAAGTAGAAAATTCTGTTGTTCAAATTACAACTCGAACCTCAAATACTGGCACACAAATTATTATAAACGGAAATCCATTAGGAGGTCAATCCACTAGACTTGGTTCTGGTTTT
>JAICVW010000508.1 GCA_025935105.1 Nitrososphaeraceae archaeon | reverse complement strand
TCATCATCCTCAGCGGACTTCATTCGCTCATATTCGACTTCGTCTTTACTTTCTACCTCTTCTGGTGTTATACTTGTTTCCAGAGGTTTTTCATCTTTCACTATTGCTTCATCAGGCACCTTCGGAAAGGGTTTTTTTTGCTCATTTGTCACATTGGATTTGCGCAACAAGGCTTATTAGCATTCATTTGTATTTCTTTCATGTCTCATATGCCAACTAAGCCGTAATTATTCTGCCCTCACCATCAAAAGCGCGCAGGAACAAATTCCTTGGTTAAACATTACTATTATGTTTAGTGGTAGCTGTAATAGATCCTATCGATATTCATCAAAAAAGTAGGGTAGGTGTACCGAGCTGGTGTGGCTGCACTACTGCTAGAATCAAATTGACTGTTTGTTTGGTGTCGTCTCTAAATATTGATCATATTGTACCCTGTTGCTCCGTCAGGGAATGGTGGCCTAATATTGGCGGTTTGAACTTGACCTGTTTTGTCCGTCGCCCTAACAACTATGCTGTAATTATTTGATCTTGTGGATGGAGTAAATTCAGCGGTCCATAGAACCCAAGTATAGTTTGAAAGAGGATCTTTTATTCTAGCAGACTTCCAAGTAACACCACCATCTGTGCTTACCTCAACTTTTGATATTCCACGATCTCCTGCAAACGCTACTCCTGCAATAGGCAGCCTTTGTCCTGGAACGACACTAATGTTTAACAGGTCTAAATTCAAAAATCTATCCCTTACAGGAGCCTGTCCAGGAATAGCTATAAAGGAGTGAGTAGCTTCTCTAGCATCATTAGTCCACCCATTTCTCGCCCAATAACCTTCATAAATGTCATCTACAACCTCTATTTCAGTTATCCACTTAGGGTTCATCATTCCATACAATCCTGGGACGATTGCTCTAACAGGATATCCATGCTCTGCAGTAAGTGGAGCTAAATTCATATCATAAGCAAGAATGGTTCCTTCCAAAAGCCCTCGTTCCAAAGGTATTCCTACGTCATAACCATCATAACATCTAAAGGCAATGTATTTCGCTCCGGGCCTTAGCTGCGCCTTCGAGAGTAGATCTTTAAGTCGTACTCCTTTCCATAAGGCAGTACTGATCAAGTCACCTCCTATTTTGTTACTCACACATTGCAATGTAGCATACTCTTGTATCGATGGCATTGCTTTAATCTGTTCATAGGTCATAGTAAAGGGATTATTGACCTCGCCCTTTACAGTGAGGATCCATGAAGCTGCATCCACCTCAGGTACAATAGGATTTATGTCAATTCTATAGAAAAGATAAGTTGGTGTTACTTCAGAATCTAGTAGTGGTGTAAGCCTTGGATCTTCGAATCCGGGTGGTTTGGTTTTCACTTGCCTGGGTAACAGTTGACTAGTAGAAGATGTAGCAGGGACTTGTGTCTCTTGTTGCAGAAATAAACGATCCAATCCCAGATAAAGAATCGGCAAAGAAACTGCAGTAGCAATAGCTACACGGAGAAAAAACCTTCTGCTATAAACCTCTCTACTATAATCTATTTCTGTTTTAGATTCAATTGTTTTTTCAACGGTAGATCTTTTTGATGGTAATTTCATTTTTGTATAGAAGGAAGATAACGTAAATCCAAATGCGATTTGAGGTACAACGAGAGAAATGATAATTCGCGTAATGGATGTTGTTTGCGCGTGAACTTCAGTTATCGCTATTAGCAAAATTGCTATAATAAGTAAAACAATATAGGCTACCAAAGACGCTAATATTGCTCGTCCTACAAATCCGTTCCAAGAAGATCTATTTTGTAATCGGGCAATCAATAAACTAAATAATCCATATAATATAAAATTAGCAATAATTGCACCAGCAAATGCAGAATACTTGGCCAGTGGACCAAGATTCTGTACTGCCTGTGATTCAAATTGTCCTGGAGTAAGTGAGAATAATGTCTGTGATGCAAGCTCGGGAATGAATATCCCCCCTGCAAACGATCTGATAATCAGTGCTATCGCGATAGCTATGGCCCCAGCTGCGAGTCCTCCCGAGAAGTAAGTGCCAGCAGAAATTTTAGACGATTTTTCCAAGTTATGCTTAGACATAAATTAACAATAGTCCATAGTAATTAAGGATTTTTCCATATTGCGTCTAGTACTTTTATGATTGTTAGAGCATCTCAACAGAACATTTACAGGAAACCGGCTACTAGACTTGGTTGTTACCAGTATTTTTCGATAGTCGCGAGGTTGCATTCTTGTATGTCAAGTTGCTATTACCATTAACGCTACTAGTTTTTTGGTATTTGTCACCATATTTTTTGAGGCATTGCTTTGCAAAAAGTCGAATACAATGAACAATATAAATTACGTATCATCTTCTATTTTCTGGATAGTTTGGCATAAGAAGTTGGCAGGAATTCTGTTTAGATAAATGTCGTCCGCATTCATACCGTGAACTTGAATAGCATGTTCAGCGCCATTTCTTAGCATTTCCTCTTGCGTCTCGCCTTTGATAACATAATCACAGTCCAATCCTGTATCACGGCACACGAGTGTTAACATAGGAAAAACAAATCAATTAACCACTATGCCATCATTTATACTATATCATTTAATTAAATAATTATCTAATACAGCCAACCCAAATAGGTGGTTATATACAAACCAAATAAAATAGCCCAAGCTTTTGTCTATGATTTAATAAGCAAGTTCTGTGGTATGTGCATAAGGAATGAAAATCCTTTCTGTCAATGTGGGACTTCCTCGCGAGGTGTCCTTTAGACAAGAGATCGTTACGACAGGAATTTTTAAGGAACCGGTAGAAGGACCAATCAAGCTACGGAAGCTCAATCTTGATGGAGACAAACAAGCTGATCTAACCGTACATGGAGGCAAAGACAAGGCTGTATATGCATATCCTATGGAACACTATGACTACTGGCAGCGTGAATTACTTAATACTGTCCTCCCATGGGGAATGTTTGGAGAAAATTTTACTACACAAGGATTGGTCGAAGATTCTGTCAATATTGGGGATCGCTTTCATATTGGCTCAGCCGAAGTGGTAGCAACTCAGCCACGAATGCCATGCTATAAGTTAGGAGTCAGATTCGGACGTATGGACATAGTTCGTCGATTTTTGGCAAGCAATCGCCCCGGAATTTACT